>NZ_CAXAVR010000037.1:0-23303 GCF_963972535.1 uncultured Salegentibacter sp. | reverse complement strand
ATCAGCGAATCTTCAGAATTACTTATGAATGTGGAAATATAGATGTTCAACAATCACTTACGTTAGAAAATATTAAAACACAACTGGAGCCTGTTTATACTAAAAAAGATCCCACCTGTGAGAATGAAAATGGAGTATTGACAATCACTAATTTTAATACAGATTATATATATGAACTGAATTCAGCTACTGGAAATTTTGAGTTAAATAATGCTACTAGTTCACTATCTCCAGGGGTTTATACCATATCAGTTGCTTTAAATGAATGTGTTTTTACAACCAATAGTTTTGAAGTTCTATCTGCACCAGCCATAGCAGAAACTCCTGAAACCATAGTAGTAACTCAACCCACCTGTAATATTGAAACGGGAAAGATTACGGTAAATGCTACTGAGGGATATATGTACAGTCTGGATGGCGAAATTTTCCAGGCGTCAAACATTTTTGAAAAGCTTTCTCCTGGAACTTACGTGATATATGCCCAAAATGAAGATGAGTGTATCTCCCAGCCCTCTAAGAATATAATTATCGAAGAAAACGAAGGAAGTCCGGCACAACCAGAAGCCATTGTTTCTCAACAACCAACTTGCGAAGATACTACCGGAATAATTTCGGTAACTACTGATGACGGAATTACTTATACCCTGCTGGATGAAAATGACAACGCTGTAAATAACACCATCGAAAATGGAAAATTCAATGATCTAGCGGCTGGATCTTATTTTGTACAAGCCAGCAATGGAGATTGCGAAGCGATTTCTGAAGCAATTGTAATT
Source organism: uncultured Salegentibacter sp. (assembly GCF_963972535.1). Lineage (NCBI taxonomy): Bacteria > Pseudomonadati > Bacteroidota > Flavobacteriia > Flavobacteriales > Flavobacteriaceae > Salegentibacter > uncultured Salegentibacter sp. The sequence goes on along the minus strand of NZ_CAXAVR010000037.1, from coordinate 22,527 downwards.
GAAGAAAACGAAGGAAGTCCTGAGCAACCAGAAGCGATTATTTCTCAACAACCAACTTGCGAAAATACTACCGGAACAATATCAGTAACTACTGTTGACGGAATTACTTACACCCTGCTTGATTCAAATCAAAGCGCTTTAAATGATACTATTGAAAACGGAGAATTCAGTGATTTATCTGCTGGAACCTATTATGTAAAAGCTAGCAATGGAGATTGTGAAACTGTTTCGCAAGCAATTGTGCTTGAAAAAAATGAAGGAAGTCCCGACCAACCGGAAGCCATTGCTTCTCAGCAACCAACTTGTGAAGACACTACCGGGACAATTGCGGTAACAACTGTTCAGGGAATTTCTTACATACTTTTAGATGAAAATCAAAACGCTTTAAACAATACTATTGAAAATGGTGAATTCACTGATCTAACAGCCGGAACTTATTTTGTTCAGGCAAGCAATGATGATTGTGAATCGGTTTCTGAAGCTTTGGTAATTGAAGAAAATGAAGGAAGTCCGGCGCAACCAGAAGCAACTGTTTCTCCGCAACCAACTTGCGAAGACACCACCGGAACGATTTCGGTAACTACTATTGAGGGAATTTCATATACACTTCTTGATGAAAATCAAAATGCTTTAAACAATGCAATTGAAAACGGGGAATTCAGTGATTTAGCTGCAGGAACTTATTTTATCCAAGCTAGCAATGGAGATTGTGAAACGATTTCTGAAGAATTAGTAATCGAAAAAAATCAAGGAAGTCTGGCGCAACCGGAAGTCATTGTTTCTCAACAACCGACTTGCGAAGACACTACAGGAACAATTTCGGTAACAACTGTTCAGGGAATCACATATAGCCTGCTTGATGAGAATCAAAACGCTGTAAACAATACCATCGAAAATGGAGAATTTAGCAATCTAACCGCAGGAACTTATTTTATCCAGGCTAGCAATGGAGACTGTGAAGCAACTTCTAAAGCAATTATTATTAAAGAAAACCAAGGAAACCCGGTACAACCAGAAGCCAGTATTTCTCAACAACCAACTTGCGAAGATATTACAGGAGCGATTTCAGTAACTACTGATGACGGAATTACTTATATACTTTTGAATGAAAATCAAAACTCACTAAGTAATTCTATCGAAAACGGGGAATTTAGTGATTTAACCGAAGGAACATATTTTGTAAAAGCTAGCAATGGAGATTGCGAAGCGATTTCGGAAGCTTTGGTAATTGAAGAAAACAAAGGAAATCCGGCGCAACCGGAAGCCATTGTTTCTCAACAACCAACTTGCGAAGATACCACCGGAACCATTTCAGTAACCACGGATGACGGAATTACTTATACCCTACTTGATGAAAATGAAAATCCATTAAATAATACAATTGAAAATGGTGAATTCAGTAATCTAGCTGCAGGCACTTATTTTGTTCAGGCTGGTAATGAAGATTGCGAAGCGATTTCTGAAGCTTTGGTAATTGAAGAAAACCAAGGAAGTCCGGCACAACCGGAAGCCATTGTTTCTCAACAACCGACTTGTGAAAATATTACAGGAGTGATTTCGGTAGCTACTGTTCAGGGAATTACTTATACACTTTTAGATGAAAATCAAAACTCACTAAGTAATTCTATCGAAAACGGGGGATTCCTTGATCTAACAGACGGAACTTATTTCGTGCAAGCGAGCAATGGAGATTGCGAAGCAACTTCTGAAGCAGTTGTAATTGAAGAAAATCAGGGAAGCCCGGTACAACCGGAAGCTATTGTTTCTCAGCAACCGACTTGCGAAGATATTACAGGAGCGATTTTGGTAACAACTGTTCAGGGAATTACTTATACACTTTTAGATGAAAATCAAAACTCACTAAGTAATTCTATCGAAAACGGGGAATTCACTAATTTATCAGCTGGAACTTATCTTATCCAGGCTAGTAATGAAGACTGCGAAGCAACTTCTAAAGCAATTGTGATCGAAGAAAACAAAGGAAATCCCGCGCATCCAGAAGCGATTGTTTCTCAGCAACCAACTTGCGAAGATACTACCGGAACAATTTCAGTAACTACTGTTGACGTAATTTCTTATACACTTTTAGATTCAAATCAAAACCCTCTAAACAATACTATTGAAAATGGAGAATTCAGTAATCTAACTGCAGGAACTTATTTCGTTCAGGCTAGTAATGGAGATTGCAAAACGACTTCTGAAGCTATTGTAATTGGAGAAAACCAAGGAAGTCCGGCGCAACCAGAAGCAACTGTTTCTCAGCAACCGACTTGCGAAGATACTACCGGAACAATTTCAGTAACTTCTGTTCAGGGAATTACTTATACCCTGCTTGATGAAAATGAAAATGTTTTAAACGATACTATTGAAAACGATGAATTCCTTGATCTACCAGCCGGCACTTATTTTGTACAGGCAAGCAATGGAGATTGCGAAGCGATTTCTGAAGCAATAATTATCCAAGAAAACGAAGGAAGTCCGATGCAACCGGAAGCCTTTGTTTCTCAGAAACCAACTTGTGCAGATACTACCGGAACAATTTCGGTAACAACTGTTCAGGGAATTACTTACACCTTGCTTGATTCAAATGAAAACACTTTAAATAATACTATTGAAAACGGAAATTTCAATGATCTAGCTGCTGGAACTTATTTTATCCAGGCTAGCAATGGAGACTGCGAAGCAATTTCCGAAGCAATTGTGATCGAGGAAAATCAAGGAAGTCCGGCGCAACCGGAAGCCATTGTTTCTCAGCAACCAACTTGCGAAGATACTACAGCAACGATTTCAGTAACTACTAATGAAAGCATTACTTATACTTTGCTTGATGAAAATGAAAACGTTTTAAACAATGCTATTGAAAACGGAGATTTCAGTGATCTTCTAGCAGGAACTTATTTCGTTCAGGCTAGCAATGGTGATTGTGAAGCAACTTCTGAGGCAATTCTAATTGAAGACAACGAAGGAAGTCCTGTACAACCAGAAGCCATTGTTTCTCAGCAAACGACTTGCGAAGATGTTACCGGAACAATTTCAGTAACTATTGAAGCGGGAATTAATTACACCCTTCTTGATGAAAATCAAAACGCTGTAAACAATACCATCGAAAACGGAGAATTCAGTGATCTAGCAGCAGGAACTTATTTCGTACAAGCAAGCAATGGAGATTGTGAAGCAATTTCTGAAGCAATTGTGATCGAAGAAAACGAAGGAAATCCGGCACAACCAGAAGCCACTGTTTCTCAGCCGACTTGCGAAGATACTACCGGAGCAATTTCAGTAACAATTGTTCAGGGAATTTCTTATACTCTACTTGATGAAAATCAAAACGCTTTAAGCAATGCAATTGAAAACGGGGAATTCAGTGATTTAGCTGCTGGATCTTATTTTGTAAAAGCTAATAATGAAGATTGCGGAACTGTTTCAGAAGCAATTGTGATTGAAAAAAACGCAGGAAGTCCGGAATCTCCAGTTATTATTTCGGTTACAAATACAACTTGTGGCGAAAGTAATGGTATCATAGAGTTTGAGCTTAGTGAAGGTTTATCTTATATATTAAAGGATAGCGAGGAAAATGAATATTCTCACGAAAATGGGATCATTTCAAATTTAGCATCGGGAACCTATTACCTGGTAGTACAGAATAATGATTGTGAATCTACTATAGAAATAATTGTTGAAGCAGATCTAGACGAAGAGGCACCAGTAATCATCTCATGTCCTACTGATTTAACAAACGTAGCTACAGACGAGGGAATGTGTTCTGCTTCTAATTTTGTTCTTGGAGATCTTGTTGCTGAAGATAATTGTGATTCAGAATTAAGTATAACCCACGATGCTCCGGAAGTATTTGAACCTGGAGAAACAATCGTAACCTGGACGGTAAAAGATAAGTCTGGAAATACAACTACCTGTACTCAAACAATTATTGTAATTGATAACCAGGCTCCGGTAATTGCTGAAGTGGAAACTATAAATACCACCACCGATGCAGACACTTGTGGCGCGATGATAAGCATCAATGCTCCGGAAGCTACTGATAACTGTTCTGTAGGAAATGTAATCGGAACCCGGGATGATAATCAGGATCTTGAGGCTGAATATCCGGTGGGAACAACAACTATTACCTGGACAGCAACCGATGAAAATGGAAATGAAGCTGAGCTGGTTATACAAACTGTAAATGTTGAAGATAACGAAGCTCCGGTAATTGCTGAAGTGGAAACTATAAATATCACTACCGATGTAGACAATTGTGGCGCGATGATAACCATCAATGCTCCGGAAGCTACTGATAACTGTTCAGTAGGAAATGTAATTGGAACCCGGGATGATAATCAGGATCTTGATGCTGAATATCCGATGGGAACAACTACGATTACCTGGACAGCAACTGACGTAAATGGAAACGAAGCTGTGCCAGTTATACAAATTGTAAATGTTGAAGATAACCAGGCTCCGATAATTGCTGAAGTGGAAACTATAAATACCACTACCGATACAGATACTTGTGGCGCGATGATAACCATCAATGCTCCGGAAGCTACTGATAACTGTTCAGTAGGAAATGTAATCGGAACCCGGGATGATAATCAGGATCTTGAGGCTGAATATCCGGTGGGAACAACAACTATTACCTGGACAGCAACCGATGAAAATGGAAATGAAGCTGAGCCGGTAATTCAGATCGTAACAGTAATCGATGATCAGGCACCTTCAATTGAATGTCCTGATAACATGATATTTAGTACAGAAACCAATGTTGATTTTGCTACAGTGAATTTTGACAATCCTTTAGCAATCGATAATTGTGAAGTGATTGTAGAACAAACCGGCGGACCTATTTTTGGTTCTCAATTTCCTATTGGAACAACCACAGTAACTTTTACGGCAACAGATAGTTCAGGAAATACCAGTAAATGTAGCTTTGATATAACTATTGAAGATACAGAAGATCCTTCTTTAGAATGTCCGTTAGATATTTCAAAAGATATTGATGCCGGTCTATGTGCTGCGGTAGTGGAATTTGAAACTCCTGAAGGTTTTGATAATTCCGGGGATGTTACTGTAGAACAAACCGCTGGCCTGTCTTCAGGAGAGGTATTTCCGGTGGGCACTACAACTATAACTTTTACTGCTTCTGATTCAGCAGGAAATACAACCAGCTGTAGCTTTAATGTAACGGTAATTGATGATGAAGCCCCGGTTATTGAAGAAAAAAATGATATCACGGTAAATACCGATCCCGATTTATGTGGTGCGATTGTGGAATACGATATTCCGTCGGCAAGCGATGATTGTGGCATAGAAAGTATAGCACTTACTAAAGGTTTGGCTCCAGGGTCTGAATTTCCTATAGGCCAAACTACAGTCACCTATACCGCTACCGATATTAATGGAAATTCAGCTAATTCCAGCTTTACAGTGACCGTGATAGATAATGAATCTCCCACAATCTCCTGTCCGGAAGATATTACCTTAAACGTTGAATTCGGAACGGGGAACGTGGTGGTAAATTATGAAGCCATTATCGGTTCAGATAATTGCTCAGAAACGAGTATAGAACTAGTCGAAGGTTATGCGTCTGGAGAAGAATTCCCGGTTGGTCAAACAACGGTTACCTATAAAGTTACCGATGCTGAGGGAAATTCTGCCAGTTGCTCGTTCACAGTTATTGTAGAAGAAGATTTGGAAGAAACTCCTCCAGCACCAGATGCTCCACAAGTTGAAGTAATTCAGCCAGACTGTGTTACCCCAACTGGGGTAATCCTGATTAATATTGAAGACGGACTTACCTATAGCATTGACGAAGAAAATTATTATGCAGTAGATGAATTTACAGCGCTTGAGCCGGGAACTTATTCAGTAACGGCAAGGGATGAATTTGATCAAATTTCAGAAGTTACCGTGGTAACTTTAGAAGATCCTGTAGCAAGCCAAATTGAAACCAGCACGATAAGCCTTTGTACTGAAGATATCACTTTCGATTTATCTGAACTGTTGCAGGGAGACTACGACACCTCTGGAACCTGGGTAGATCTAGAAAATACCGGGGCCCTAAATCAGGGCACTATTGATCCGGCTTTGCTTCAGGTTGGCACCTATACTTTTAATTATCAGTTAAACAATGGTATTTGTAATTCTACTACAGAAGTTACAGTATCTATAAATGATGATTGTGTGGTTCTACCTTGTAGCCTGGAAGATATTCAATCAAGTATTTCTAAAGCGGTAACACCTAATAACGATAACCATAATGATTATTTCAGTATAGATTTTGCCAGCGAATGCGGCTTCACTTACGATGTAAAGATCTTTAACCGTTGGGGAAGTAAAGTTTACGAAGCTGTTAACTATCAAAACGATTGGGATGGATATTCAACAAACTCCATAACAAGTTCAAATCAGTTGCCTTCAGGAACTTATTTCTATATCCTGGAAATTAGAAATAGCGGATTTGCCCCTATTCAAGGTTACATCTATTTAGGAACAAAATAAAAAACAAAGAACATGAAAAATATATATCTACTCATATTTTGTCTTATGTTTTCGGTTTCGGCTTTAGCCCAGCAATTACCGCAATTCACCCAATATATGTACAATACCATTTCTATAAACCCAGCCTATGCCGGGAGCCGGGATGGGTTCTCTATAACCGCCTTAAATCGTAATCAATGGGCCGGAGTTAGCGGAGCACCAAATACGCAAACGCTCTCTGTACATTCTCCACTTACTAACGATAAAGTGGGTCTTGGACTTTCGGTTATTAACGATAAAACCGGTTATGAGAATTATACCTATGCTTACGGAGATTTTGCTTATCGTCTAGATTTCAGCAATGACATCTCACTGGCAATGGGTTTAAAGGCAGGAATGAGTTATTATAATCTGGATCAGGAATTATTTACCGATCAGCAGGTTTTGAATGATCCGTTTTTTGAAGATCGATTTAATAAATGGACTCCAAATTTTGGAATTGGTTTCTATCTTTCTTCGCAGAAATGGTATATCGGGGCATCTGCTCCTAAGCTAATTAACAACAACAATCACGAATATAGTGAGTTCCTAGCCATGGAACAGATTCATTATTATCTTACCGGTGGATATGTTTTTGATTTGAACGAAAATCTAAAATTTAGACCCACATCCTTATTAAAAATGACCAGCGGTGCACCGCTTTCTGTAGATTTTTCGGGAACAATGATCTTTAATGAGAAATTTTACCTGGGTGCCAACTGGCGAATAGATGATGCTTTGGGAGCTTTCCTGGATGTAGAACTTTTTGATGGTTTTAGAGCAGGTTATGCTTACGAATATTCAATTTCAGACATAAGGCCATACACTTCTGGTTCACACGAAATCCTACTTATTTACGAATTCAGATTTCAAAAAACCAGGTACAAATCTCCCCGATTCTTTTAATATAAATGCCGCCGATTATGAAAAAACAATACTATTTAATTCTATTATTCTTAGTGTTTAGCATAAACCTGCAGGCACAATATGGTAAACAAAAAAAAGCCGATAAGCTATATAGCAATTTTGCTTATACAGAAGCCGTGGATGTTTACAAAGAACTTATAGCAAACGAATATAATCTCAAGGAAAACAGGTTAAAACTCGCCGACACTTATATGAAATTAAGAAGTCCAGAAAACGCTGTTTTTTATTATGAAGATGTTTTAGAAGATTCTACAAATATTTCTGCGGAATATTATTACGAATACGCCCAGGCCTTGCGCGGAGCGAAAAGATATAAAGAGTCCCGGGAATGGCTGCAGAAATATCTTGAAAGTCGCGGCGAAGCTTCAGCTGAAGCGAATAAAATACTGAACAGGACAAACTCTGCAATACAAACCACCTATAAACTTCAGAAAAGTGATTTTAATTCAGAATTTAGTGATTTTGGCGCTGTAAAATATAAGGATGAAACATATCTTATTTCAGCTCGAAATTCAAAGAATTCAGAAAAAGAATATTCCTGGAACGAGGAGCCTTTCTTAGATATTTATAAATTAAATTCTAATAGTGAGGTCTCTCCTATTTCAGGAGAAATTAATACCAAATTGCACGACGGCCCAATAAGTTTTAGCCCAAATGGGGAAACTTTATATTTTACCCGAAATAATTATTTCAATAATAAGGAAGGAAAAAGAGATAAAGAAGCTACTAACCATTTAAAGATCTATTCCGCTCAAAAATCGGGAAATAGCTGGGTAAATATTCAGGAATTACCGTTTAATAGTGATAATTATTCTGTGGGACACCCAACGGTTTCCCAAGACGGAAAAACACTTTATTTTGCTTCTAATATGCCAGGTGGCCAGGGCGGCACCGATCTTTATAAGGTTTCCAAAAAGGGAAATAATACTTTTGGAGTCCCGGAAAATTTAGGAAGTGAAATTAATACACCTGAAGATGAAACTTTTCCCTTTATAGATGAAGAAAATGTACTCTACTTCTCTTCTACCGGTCACGGCAGTTACGGTTTAGCCGATATTTTTAAGACAGATTTAGAGGCTGAAAATCTTGAAGTTCAAAACCTCGGAGAAACCATCAACAGTAATTTAGATGATTTTAGTTATTTTGAAGAAAACGGCGTGAATGCGGGGTTTATAGCTTCTAATCGGGAGGGTTCAGATAATATTTATAGCTTTAATCAATTGCTTCCCCTGGTATTAAAAGGAAAAGTTACCGATGCTGTAAATGGAAACCCTATTCCCCGGGCTACCATAAGACTTTTTAATAAAAATAATGAAGAAATTGCATTTTTGGAATCTAATGAAGATGGAAATTACCAAACCACGGTAAATAGAAATGTAGATATTCCGTTGGAAGCAAAGCAAATTGAATATCAAAATTTTAGTGACACTCTAGATACGCGCAATATGGAAGATTCGGAAGAATTAATCTATAATATCGCACTCCCACCGGTTGCCGATGTGGAATATTTAGCTGAAATAAATAATATTTATTTCGATTTTGACAAAAGTAATATTAGAGCAGATGCCGCAAAAGAACTGGATAAACTGGTAAAATTAATGAAAGAAGAATATCCAGATTTGGTGATAGAAATTGGTTCCCATACCGACAAACGTGGAAGTGATATTTATAACGATGCTCTAGCCGAAAGACGGGCCAAAGCCACTCGTGATTATCTAATTGCAGAAGGTGTAAATGGAGAGAGACTTCAAAAACAGGCTTTTGGAGAACGTAAACCAGCCATAGACTGTGATCGCTGTTCCATTGAGCAACACCAGCTTAATCGCCGCTCTATGTTTAGCGTGGTTAAGATGGATTAATTGTTTTGAAGTAAATAAAATTAAAAAAGGTTCAGCAAAACGCTGAACCTTTTTTCCTTAATCAATCTATGAAAAACAAATATTACTTTCTTATAAAGATATTGGTGAAATAATTACGGCCTTCTGCATCATCTACCACAGATACTCCAAAGTGAGAATGGTTTCCTTCAATATTCTTCTTGTGGCCATCACTATTTAACCAGGCATTTACCACTGCTTCTGCAGTACGGTAGCCAAATCCAACATTTTCACTTACAGATTTTGCTCCAACAGCCTCCACCAGATTTTCGTAACGTGCACCAAAATTATCGTGACTTACCTTTCCAACTTCAAGCATGTAATAATTATGAGATTCGGCTTCTAAAGAAACTTCAGCTATTGGTTTAAGAGGTTCAAGTTCCAGGCTTTTACGATGTGCATTCACTAATTCAAGAATACTACTTTCAATTTCAGAATAATTAAAATTAACAATTTCTTCTGCGGTATGATTGTAGGAATTCACTTCGTCTTCGATGCTTTGCTTTGCGCAGGAAATCGTTGATATAGAGAGCAAAACAAGTATTGCAAACCTAAAGGTACTTTTTCTCATAGTTCAGTAAGTTAGACTGGGAAGTTAAAAGTACACTTTTTATCGACTAAAAACATATGTTAAAATGCAGTTCATCGATTTTATCTGAATTTTAACATAAATAGTAAGTTTTATCCTACTAAAAATGAACTTGTTAGGAATTCAGAAAATTTAAAATGTAGGAAAATGTAAGGAAAAGTGTTATTCAAAGACAAAAACCTTCCCATCATCGGCAAGTTCAACTTCAGGAAAAATACCTGCAGCTTCTTCTCTAAATAAATTGATATTAGAATATCGGGTAGAATAATGGCCAAGAATTAGTTTTTGCACCCCTGCTTCTTTAGCAATTTGGGCAGCTTCTTTAGCCGTGCTATGTTTGGTGGGAAAAGCCAGTTCTGCTTTATCTTCAAGAAAAGTAGATTCGTGGTATAAAACCGTCGAACCGCTTATCTGTGGAATCATGTTCTGATTAAAGGCGGTATCACTACAATAGGCGTAACTTTTTGTAGGTTCAGGTGGCGCGGTTACTAAATGATTAGGAACCAATTCGCCAGATTCAGAAGTTACATCTTTTCCTTTCTTTAAACTTTTATAGAGGGAAACATCAATATTATATTCAACCGCTTTATTGATAAGCAATTTCCGGTCGCCGGGTTTTTCTTTAAATAGAAAACCGTTGGTATAAATTCTATGAATTAAAGGGATAGTTTCTACGCTTAGCTTTTCATTTTCAAAAATAAGCTGGGGTTCCTTGCTGCTCAATTCATGAAAATAAAGCGGGTAATTAGTCCAGGAATTAGAAAGTTTTAGCTGTATTGTTATGATTTCCTTTATTCCTTTTGGCCCGTAAACGTGTAATTCAGTTTCCCGGTTCAACAATCTAAAGGTAGAAATAAGCCCAACAAGCCCGTAACAATGATCCCCGTGAAGATGGGAAATAAAGACGTGTTTTATCCTGGAAAATTTAATTTTATTACGCCTTAGTTGTACTTGCGTCCCTTCGCCACAATCAATTAAAAACAATTCGTTTTTAATTTCCAACACCTGGGAAGTTGGATTTGTGAAACTTCGGGGAGTAGCAGCGTAACAGCCAAGAATATTGAGCTTCATGCAGTAAGAATTAAACCCCTAAATCCCGTTGAATTTCGTCCATTTGAATAAGATCTTCAGCTTCCCGTAAAGAGGGCACTACCACAATTTCTTCAGGTAGTTCATCTATAGTAACTGCATTACTTATTAAAACAAAAGATTTATTATTCATTTGGTGTGTAGTGGCAATTTCTAAAAATCCCATCACTTCTTCTTTTTGAATTTGGTGATAGGCAAGCAAGTTTACTGCCACATTATTATTTTCAAACTCGGCGTGTCTTTGTGTAAGTAACGAAACAAAATCTACGACCGGAGCTTCTAAAGGTTCTATTAAAATATAATTCTCTTTTTCTGAAATCTTCATAGCGTGGTTTCTTTGAAATTTAAAGTTAAGGAATTAAAGCCTTTTAGTGGTTTATCTTTGAAGCTAATAAATAAATCACTGCCATTCTAACGGCTACTCCATTTTGTACCTGGTCTAAAATAATCGCATTTTCGGCATCGGCAACATCGCTGGTAATTTCCACGCCGCGGTTAATTGGTCCCGGGTGCATTATTACTATTTCTTTATTCAGACTTTCTAGCATTTTCTTATTTAGCTGAAATTGCTGTGCGTATTCCCTGGTACTGGGAAAATAACTAATATCCATTCGCTCATTCTGAACTCTAAGCATATTTGCCACATCACACCATTCCAGGGCCTTTCTAAGATCGGTCTCTACGCCCACACCCAAAGATTCAATATGTTTTGGCAATAAAGTTTTAGGCCCACAAACCTTAACTTCGGCTCCCTGAAGTTTAAGTGCAAAAATATTTGAAAGAGCTACCCTACTATGCAAAATATCACCTACAATCACCACTTTTTTACCTTTAACTTCACCGAGACGCTCTTTAATAGAGTAGCTGTCTAAAAGCGCCTGGGTAGGATGCTCGTGTGCACCGTCTCCGGCATTAATAATACTGGCTTTTACGTGGCGGGAAAGAAAAATTCCTGCCCCGGGATTGGGGTGTCGCATCACTACCATATCTACTTTCATAGATAAAATATTGTTTACGGTATCTATAAGGGTTTCTCCCTTTTTTACTGAAGAAGATGCAGCCGAAAAATTTACGACATCGGCACTTAAGCGTTTCTCTGCAAGTTCAAAAGAAAGTCGGGTTCTGGTAGAATTTTCAAAAAACAGGTTGGCAATGGTAATATCTCTAAGCGAAGGGACTTTTTTAATGGGCCGGTTAATCACTTCTTTAAAATGATTGGCGGTTTTAAAAATAAGCTCAATATCTTCTTTGGTTAGATATTTAATTCCCAGTAAGTGGTTTACACTTAATTCGCTCATATTTTTAATTATTTAGAAACCAGATAAACCACGTCTTCCCCATCGTTTTCTTTCCAGTTCACTATTACTTTTTCTTCATTTATAGCATCTACCTGTCGCCCGTTATAATCTGGCTGAATGGGTAAATGACGGCTAAAACGTCTATCTATAAAACTTAATAATTCAATTTCTGCAGGCCTGCCAAAAGATTGTACGGCAGTTAGTGCAGCTCTAATGCTGCGTCCGGTGTAAAGAACATCATCTATAAAAACCACTTTTTTATCTTCAACAATAAAATCAATTTTAGTCTTATTCGCTTCAAGCGGTTTGTCACTTCTTCTAAAATCGTCTCGATAAAAAGTGATATCCAGGTGACCGTATTTTAAATCTTCAATCTTGTATTCTTCTTCCAGAATTTTTATAATCCTTTCAGCAAGAAAAACACCTCGCGGTTGGATTCCTATAATTACGGTATTTTTAAAATCGGTGTGATTTTCAACTAACTGGCAGGCAAGACGGTGTAAAATAATATTTATTTCAACAGCATTCAGTAATGTTCTTTGGCCCATAGTTTAGTTGCAAAAAATAGAAGTTCTGTCACAAAAGTAAGCTTTTTTATTTTTTTCTGAAGTTGAATAGACTTCAGTTTTAAATCTTTTTACTGAAGAACTTAAACTGGATATTCTTTTATTCAATGGAAGGTTAAAATTGGTACTTAAAAATAGGCTGAAGTTTTTATAGATTAAATAAAACTCTGATTTTCAATAGTTTTATAGATTAAAATTAAGTAATTTTATAGTATTAAATTGATGAAATTATGCTGGTAGAAAGACACGATTACGATACCGTAAGCCAGGCAATGAATGGTCTTGCTGCTCGAGGTTATACCACCGACTTTAAATTAGAGCCGGAAAAGGATAAAATTGTTGCTCCACAGCGCTCCCTTGAACTTTCTCCTGAAGATTTTGAAATTGATGAAATCTACCGTTTTGAAGGGATCACAGATCCCGGCGATGAAATGATTGTTTACGCCATTTCTTCTCACAATCATAAAATAAAAGGCGTTTTGGTAAATGCTTTTGGAACTTATTCAGATTCTAATACTTACGATATTGTAAAGCGTCTGCATAAACACCTTTAGATCTTCCTAACTGGATTTTCACTGAATCCCAATAAATTCTTTAATTTTATAGAGCTATTAAATTTAAATTTTTAGCTCCGGCTTTAGCTGAAATTCCTGAATTTCAGTTATCGGTTATTTTTTACCAATAATTTAACCCAGGATGAGGCTGGTTTTTACTTAATTGAAACAAAAAATTATGGAAGATAAAATACTTGGTTTACACCATATTACTGCAATTGCCGGAGATGCGCAACGCAATTACGATTTTTACACCAAAGTTCTAGGATTACGAATGGTTAAGAAAACGGTGAATTTTGATGATCCTAAAACCTATCATTTTTACTTTGGCGATAAAGTTGGTTCTCCTGGAAGTATTTTAACTTTTTTCCCGTGGCCACGAGTTAGGCAGGGGAAAAACGGCGTGGGAATGGCCACCGAAATAGGTTATTCGGTTCCCGAAGGCAGCCTCGATTTCTGGCAAGAGCGCTTTGAAAAACACGGAGTGGAGTTTGGAAAAATCAGGGAGCAGTTTGGAGAACAATATTTACCTTTTAGAGATCCCGACGGACTTAATTTAAAACTAATTGTCACTAAACACCAGGATAATCGCGAGGCCTGGGAAACCGATGAAATTAAAAGCGATGTGGCTTTAAAAGGTTTTCATAGTGTAACTCTTACGCTATTTAATGTTGGTCCTACTGCCAGTATACTAACAGATATTTTTGACTACGAACTCGAAGAAAAATCAGGTGAATTTTATAGATACAATACCAGTGCAGTAGAAAATGCTGCCATAATTGATATTCACGAAGACCCAACAGCCGACCGTGGAATTAACGCCGGTGGTACTAATCATCATATCGCTTTTCGGGTAAAAGATGAAGAAACCCAAATGCGCTTTAGGGAAAAAATTATTCAGAAAGGTTTACAAATCACTGAAAAAATAGATAGGGATTATTTCTATTCGCTCTATTTTAGAGAACCTGGCGGAGTTTTATTTGAAATTGCTACCGATAATCCCGGCTTTACAAGAGATGAAAGCCTTGAAGAACTTGGAACCAACCTAAAATTACCTGAACAATATGAAGGTTCCAGAGATAGGATTGAAAAACTCCTGCCTGAATTAAAACAATAGACAAACATAAAAGACTATCTCAGAATCTTAGATCCTGAAATAAATTCAGGATGACGCTTAAAGATTCTCAGATAGTCTTTATCAATAAGGAAGAAAACTCCTACTCTACCACATACATCTCGTTAGATGCTTTAATATATTCCTGCGGATTAAAAGTAGACTCAAAACTGTTTCGCACCACGTTAAGTTTCGTTTTTAGATCGGCGATTTTAGTTTTTAAATATTCATCGTTCTCGTATTTCTTGATAAGCGAATCATATTTCTTTAAATTTTCAAGAATTCTAAAAGTAATCGTTCCAAAACGTATCTTTAAATTCTGTACCGCGATCATCTGGTCGTGATAATCCTGTTTCCAGTTTTCAGGATTTTTAGCTTTTTCTTCAGCGATTTTATTTTCAGCAATTTTAGAAATATCTAAAATATACTGAGTACGTTTTTTTGCATCGGTTTCATTGGTGAAATGACGATCAAACTCGGTTGGGTCAATTTCCAGGATTTGCACTAAATTTTCCTGCATTGCCTTTTCCTGTAGCTCTTTTAATTCATCCAGGTTTTTATTAATAGATTCCCACTCGGTTTCTATAAGATCCTTATCGTGGGTAAATTGCGCCACAGTTGTGGTTAGTTTCAGCATTTCTGTACTTTGCTGTTTCAGTTTTTTATCGCCCCAACCAAGAGAATTTATAAAGCTTCCAATTCCGTCAAAAACGGTTCCGGCAAACATTCCGGTAAAGGGCGTTCCCTGGGCAAGATCTCCAGTTACATTTAGAATATGGCTTAATGCAGAAAGCCTGGCATCATTTTTCTTTTCATCTTCAATAAACTTTCTAAACTGGCCAAACCACTCCTGGTAACCTTCATAATGCATTGGGTTACTCACCTGGTCTAAAGTTGCATAAAATTCACGGGAAGCATTAAACAGATTTAGCGGCTTAATTTCGCGTTCCATAGATGCTAAATTTAACACGGCAGAACTGTAATTATATTTGTAAACGCTAATGGTATTTTTATCTATTTCTTCCTGGCGTTCTTCAAGGAATTTAACACGTTCCAGAAGTTTTTCTACTTTTTCTGCAGAAGAATTCGTGTTTTGAATGCTTTCATCAAGATTGCTAATTTTTGAATCTATTTCTTTAATTCTAAATTCCAGATTCTGACTTAACAAACTGCGTTCTCTATTAAGCTCCTGGAGCACCTGCTGGGTTACCGATTGGTCATCGGCAAAGCTTTGTGCCAATGAATTCTGAAAAAACATACCCGTAAAACACAGGAAAATAAAACCTAATTTATTCATTATCAATTATTTTAATCAGCTAATTTATTTATTTATAACGATTGGAAGATAATCATATTCTATGCCAGTTCAATTTTTAATTTTAATCATTCAATTTTCCCAGCCTGAGAAGAATGGGAAAAACTATTTTATTTTTATTTCCAAAGGCGGTTTTAAGTTCATTTTTAATCAAATTTACAGGATTTTCACCCTTTTCTTTTTCATAGTGTTTTACAGCGCTCCAGGTTTCTAAGTATCCTATTAAATGATCAAAACTCCATTGATATTCCTGCTGAAACGTAGGTGTCTCAATTTCCTGAAAAGGAAAAGGAATTGTTTGATATTTTTCATTTAAATAGCGCCTTTCTTCATCCCAAAACGGGCCAATAATATCTTTATAAAATTTATGAATCAGTTTATCTGTTTCCAAATTACTTTTAAATAAGGAATAACCTATTAGCGCAATAATTCCATTAGGCTTTAAAACCCGCTCAACTTCGTTGTAAAAAGTTTTAAAATTGAACCAGTGAACGGCCTGCGCCACCGTAATGAGATCAAAAGTTTTATCCTGAAAATTTGTTTTTTCAGCCCGTTGCACAGAATATTGAATATTAGGCTTTCTTACTGCATTTTCTAATTGTTGCTTACTAATATCTGTAGCTTCTACTTTTTGAAAGAAATTTGCTAATTCTCCCGCTACCTGGCCATTTCCCGTACCGCAGTCCCAGGCAGTTTCAGTTGCAGTTAATTTTTCTTTCAAAAATTCATATAATCCCTGCGGATAGGAAGGTCTATACCTTGCATAGGAAGAAGATTGAGTAGAAAAATTATCTTTCATTAAAATATAATTTCAATTAAAAATAAGTAAAATAAAGACAAAAAAAGAACCGTCTAAAAAGACGGTTCTTATAAATATTATAATCTAAATTTTTCTATTGATTTACATCAAGGGTATCAGGTTCCTGACTGTAATCTGATTCATCTACTGCGCCAGGATTTACCTTCATTGTACCATCATCTGTTGGTGCGTCCATATCTTCCATTACATCTGCAGCCTTATGAAAGAAATTACGCAACTTTTCTTTCGCATTATCAGCTTGCATATCAATATTCTGAAGTTCAGCTTTCAAGTCATCTACTTCTTCAGAAAGTTCATCATAAGCATTTTCCTGGAGTTTTTCGAGGGAAGCTATGGCAGTTTGCAATTGTGCGTTCATATCATCTGCCGGTTGGCTTAGACTATCGCCAATAACTTCAAGCTTTTCATCGGCCTGCATTCCAAAATCTCTACTTCTTTCTGAAACTGCTGCTGCAAATTTTTGCAAAGCTGTTTCAGGATCAATTTCTTCCTGCATTTCTTCATATTCATCATCTCCATCTACATAGGTAAGATAATCTGCTACCGCGTTGGTTTGATAGGCAAAATTAGACATAGTATCTTCCTCAATCTCCAGGGTCTGTTCGATTTCTATCTCTGCATCATCGGCTTTTTTATTACCATCGTTACAGGCAAATAGAAGCCCGGAAGCCATAACTATAAGTCCGGTTTTTTTGACAAAAGCCGGTGTTGTAAGTTTAGATTCAAAATTCTTTCTCAGTTTCATAGTTTCCTATTTTGGTTGTTTTACTTAAAATTAGGAAATAAATAAAAGCTGAACTTAGCACGAATGATAAACTATTTCTAAAAATTTAGATAAAACTCTAATTTTAGTTAAATTAGAATGAATAAGTATAAAAAAGGCAAAATTATCTTAAAAAATTGCGATTTACACGTTGAATCTAAAATGCATTACATCGCCATCCTGTACAATATATTCTTTACCTTCTACTCGCATTTTACCGGCTTCTTTTACCTTAGCTTCGCTTCCAAGGCTGTCAAAATCGGCATAAGAAATTACCTCGGCGCGAATAAATCCTTTTTCAAAATCGGTATGAATTACTCCGGCTGCCTGTGGCGCAGTAGCTCCTACAGGAATAGTCCAGGCGCGTACTTCTTTTACCCCAGCGGTAAAATAGGTTTGGAGGTTTAATAATTCGTAAGCTCCACGAATTAATTTGGCAGAACCAGGTTCTTCGAGACCAATATCCTGAAGAAACATTTGTCTTTCCTCAAAATCATCAAGCTCGGTAATATCAGCTTCAGTTCCTACGGCAAGTACTAAAACTTCAGCATTTTCCTCTTTTACTGCTTCTCTTACGCGATCTACGTGAGCGTTACCATCTACCGCTGCATCTTCATCTACATTACAAACGTACATCACCGGCTTATCGGTAATAAACTGAAGCGGTTTTATAAAATCTTTTCTTTCTTCTTCGGTTAAATCTATAGCCCTAACAGATTTCCCAGCTTCCAGACCTCCTTTAACTTTACTAAGTGCAGCTTCTTCTTTTTGGGCCTCTTTATTCCCGGTACGAGCAGCACGCTTTACTTTCTCCAACTTCTTCTCTGCGGTTTCAAGATCTTTAAGCTGAAGCTCCATATCTATGGTTTCCTTGTCTCTAATAGGATCTATAGAACCATCTACGTGTACAATATTATCGTTCTCAAAACAACGCAAAACGTGTAGAATGGCATCGGTTTCACGAATATTTCCAAGAAACTGGTTCCCCAATCCTTCGCCTTTACTAGCGCCTTTTACCAAACCGGCAATATCTACAATTTCTACTGTGGCCGGCTGTACTTTTTCGGGTTTAACCAAACTTTCCAATCGTTGAATCCTGGGATCTGGAACATTCACTACCCCAACATTAGGTTCTATGGTACAAAAAGGAAAATTCGCGCTCTGTGCCTTTGCATTAGAGAGACAATTAAATAACGTCGATTTTCCTACGTTTGGTAATCCTACAATTCCGGCTTTCATAGTAATGATTTTTTGCGGCTGCAAATGTACATATTTTCTAGTGTAGCGACTAATTTCTTTTTATTTGCATTAGCAATTCAGCATAAAAAATCTTTTTCTTCATAATAAGAACATTATTAGTATGTTTATTGATGTTATATGTTGAAGATTCTCAGAAGGAATTTTTCTAAAAATCATCTATAAACAGATTTTCTTCTGAATAATGAAGATTTAAAATACCTCAAATTGTTATGAAAAAAATTCAAATTTTACTGCTCGCAATTAGCTTAAGCCTTGCAGGCTGTTATAGTGACAGGGATGATTTAAACCCCAATGCCAATAATCCTGCAGTTCCCGAAATCCCACAGGAAACCGAAAATCAATTTATTTCTGAAGATGGCGAGGTTTATTCCACCGGCCTTGAATGCTCTGGAAATGGTAACTACAATATAGATGCTGAAAATTTACTGGAAAGCCTCGTTATTCCCGATAGCTTACCGGCAGCTTTTGATCTTTCTGAAAACCTTCCCCCGGTTGGCGATCAGGGCGCGCTGGGGTCTTGCGTTTCCTGGGCTACGAGTTATTATTTGAAATCTTTCCAGGAAAAAGTTGAATCTGGATTACCTTATTCTGAAGCAAATATTTTTAGTCCGTCTTATACTTATAATCAAATTACCACCGATGAATGCGGCGGAACTTCAATTCCTGAAACTCTTGCTTTTATAGAAGAACAGGGAGTCGCGGCTTTAGAACTTTTCCCATATACTGATAATGAATGCGAAACCCAACCCGACGAAGCTGTAATTGCAGCCGCCGAAGAAGCAAGAATAGCTGATTATAAAGGTTTAAGCGGGGAAAATATGCTAGCCGAAATGAAAACTTTAATTACCCAACAACAACCCATTGTTATTGGCGCAGTGCTTTCTCCAGAATTTGGTAAAACCGATAATTTTGGGCTATCGGCATACCGGGAACACGCTGTAGATTATGAAGATGTAACCTGTCACGCGATGTTAGTAGTTGGCTTTAATGATGAATTTGGCGCTTTTAAAGTAGTAAACTCCTGGGGAGAAGCCTGGGGCGACAATGGTTTTGTTTGGATAGACTACCAGGCTTTTGAAAATGTTTCAAATCAAGACGCGCCTTTTAAAGTGATTAACCAGGCTTATGTAGCCTACGACCTTTAGTATATATCTCAATATTTTAAAATTAAGTTTCCCTAATTTTAAAAATAAGTGTTTTCCCATAATTTAAGCGCAACAGGGTTTGAGAATTGTCACTTTGCCCTAACTTTGCGGCTATGGAAAATACCCGGGTTTTACATACGCTTAAAGAATATTTTGGTTACGATAGTTTTAGACCGCTTCAAAAAAAGATTATCGATTCGGTTTTTGAAGGCAAAGATAACCTGGTAATTATGCCAACCGGTGGCGGAAAATCTATTTGTTACCAGCTTCCGGCCATTTTACTTCCAGAAATCACCCTGGTGATTTCCCCACTTATCGCCTTGATGAAAGACCAGGTAGACGGACTTACCGCTAATGGCGTTCCAGCGGCATTTTTAAATAGTAGCCAAACCGAAAGCCAGCAACAGGAGATCTTTAAAAAAATTGATTCCAAAGAATTAAAACTACTTTATGTTGCTCCAGAAAGTCTGCAGTTTGTAGACCGTTTTATGAGCGACGGCAAAATAAGTTTGATTGCGGTAGATGAAGCACATTGTATTTCCAGTTGGGGACACGATTTTAGACCGGCTTATACGCAACTAGGCTATTTAAAAAATCGCTTTCCCACTACTCCAATGATCGCGCTAACCGCTACGGCCGATAAAGCTACGCGCGAAGATATTTGCCGACAATTAAATATTCCAAACGCCGAAAAGCATATTGCTTCTTTTGATAGGAAAAACCTGAGTTTAGATGTTCGACCCGGCATTAAACGTTTTGAGCAAATCACCAATTTCGTTAAAAACCGAAAGAAGGAAAGTGGCATAATATACTGCCTAAGCCGAAAAAACACCGAGGAAATTGCTGAAAAACTGCAGCGAAAAGGTTTTGAAGCCGAAGCTTACCACGCCGGTTTACCTGCTGAAAAACGTATTGAAATTCAGGATAATTTTATCAATGATAATTCAAAGATTATTTGTGCCACCATCGCCTTTGGAATGGGCATCGATAAATCAAATATCCGTTGGGTGATTCATTATAATATGCCAAAAAACCTGGAAGGCTATTACCAGGAAATTGGTCGTGCAGGGCGAGACGGATTGCCTTCAGACACTATGCTTTTTCATAGTTATGCCGATGTGGTGCAGTTGCAAAAATTCGCTTCCAATTCAGGAAATGAAGAAGTGCAGCTTGCAAAGCTAGACCGAATGAAGCAATATTCTGAAGCTTTAAGTTGCCGTAGAAAAATATTGCTGAGTTATTTTGGAGAATTAAAACAGGAAGATTGTGGTAACTGTGATATTTGTAAGAATCCACCCCAATTTTTTGATGGAACGGTGATCGCTCAAAAAGCACTCTCGTGTATTTTCAGACTAAAAGAAAACGAACCGATTACTGTGCTTATAGATGTGCTTCGCGGTTCACAAAATGAAGCTGTTATTAGCAAAAACTATCAGAAAATTAAAACTTTTGGAATTGGCAATGATATTTCCTGGCACCACTGGCAGCAGTATATCATTCAGCTTATCAACCTTGGTTATGTAGAAATCGCTTTTCATAGAGGTAATAATTTACAACTTACCAAATTGGCTAAAAATGTTCTGTTTGAAGGCGAAAAAGTCCAGCTTGCTGAAGTTCCAGACCGTAAAAAACTGAAACGCCGTGAAGAGACAGAAATTTCAGAAAAAACTGCCGATAATTCTCTATTTGAAAGACTAAGACAGTTAAGGTTAAAAATTGCTCGGGAAGAAGAAATTCCTGCCTACCTTATCTTTAACGATGCTACCTTAAAAGAAATGGAAAAATCCCGCCCTATGACCGATGAGGAATTTCTTCAAATAAATGGTGTGGGAAGGCAGAAAATGCAGGATTACGGGTACGAATTCATAAAGGAGATCATCGCTTTTAGTAAAAAAAAACGTAGCACTAAAAAACGTAAAAAAGCAAATACCTACAAGGCTACTTTAGATTTATTAAATGAAGGTTTAAACCTGGAAGAAATTGCGAAAAAACGAGAGCTGGCGATTACTACTGTTTATTCGCATTTAGCAAAATTGTATGCCGAAAATGAAGCGGTAGATCCTATGAAATATATTTCTAAAGCTGATTTTAAAGCTATTGAAAAAGCCAAAACTGAACTTGAAAATCCGGAAGGTTTAAAACCATATTTTGAACATTTTGAAGAAGCAATAGATTACGGCACGATCAGACTGGCTTTGGCAGTTTTAGAAAAAGAAGAAGCGAAAGTTTAATAATCTTCCAACCCAATTTTATTTAAAAACAAGCCCGAGGCCGGTACTATGTAATCCATTTGCATTTCAACGCCGGGTTTTAAGCTGTTTTCCAGATCTTTCAGTGTCAATTCACCTCTACCAAGTTGCAGCAAAGCGCCCATCATTAAACGAACCTGGTGTCTTAGGAAACCTGCACTGTGAATATGAAAAATATAGGATTTTTCAGGAAAAAAGCTGGCGGTAATTTCGGTATTTTCAACTAATTCAGATTTTATAATCTCACGCTCAAAAGTGCTGTTTTCTGAAACCCGCACGCAGTAATTTCTAAACTGGTGTTTTCCTTCAAAAAGCTTTGCTCCTTTTTTCATCAATTCAATGTCAAGATCAAATTGAAAATTAGCCATTAATGGCGCACAGAAAGGATGATTTTTCTCTCCAAAACTAAATAAATAAGCATATTCCTTAAGTTTTGGATGCTGAA
>NZ_CAXAVR010000036.1:0-23561 GCF_963972535.1 uncultured Salegentibacter sp. | reverse complement strand
AGACCGTATTTAGCGATTTCCATATCAATCTTTCCATTGCCTTTAATTTGGGCAAAATCCCGAACACGACGAAGCAATGCATTCGCAATTCGAGGTGTTCCGCGACTTCTCCCTGCAATCTCTATTGCAGCATCAAGGCTAATAGGCACACGAAGAATTTCTGAACTACGCTGCACAATGTCTGAAAGCAATTCTGTTGAATAATATTGTAAGCGACTGGAAATACCAAAACGCGCCCGCATAGGCGCTGTTAGCAAGCCAGAGCGCGTGGTGGCTCCTATTAGGGTAAATGGGTTTAGATTAATTTGAACCGTTCTGGCATTAGGTCCAGATTCAATCATAATATCTATTCGGTAATCTTCCATTGCTGAATAAAGATATTCTTCAACAACCGGACTTAACCTATGAATTTCGTCTATAAAAAGAATATCGCGTTCTTCCAGGTTTGTTAGTAATCCCGCAAGGTCACCCGGTTTATCCAAAACGGGACCTGAAGTAACTTTAATTCCTACCTCCAATTCATTAGCCAAAATATGCGCTAAAGTAGTTTTCCCCAAGCCGGGAGGTCCGTGAAAAAGGGTATGGTCTAAAGCTTCACCACGTTGATTAGCAGCTTCAACAAAAACCTTAAGGTTATCCAGAACCTGATCCTGGCCGGCAAAATCAACAAAACTTAAGGGGCGCAATGCCCTTTCGATATCAAATTCTTCAGGAGAAAAATTCTCTCCGCTGGGATCCAGGTTTTCATTCATAAATCAGCAAAATTAAAGATAAGCTAGTTTAACAAAGATAAGTAAAATAGCGCGGGCCAAATTTAAAAGAACTTAAGTTATAAATTCAATTAAAATGTATTTACAAAACCTATAAAAAGTAAAAACCTCTCCGTTGCCGAAGAGGTTTTAAAATCTATTTTATTCAGTTTTAATGATTCAATTCTTCTTCGTGATCCTGAAGCGGAACATTCTGCGGAACAAAATCCTGACCAGGAAGCACATAATCTGTACCTTCAAGGTTCATTTTACTATAATCGTAAGACCAACGGTAAACTGAAGGAATAGCTCCAGGCCAGTTTCCGTGAATATGCTCTACCGGAGTTGTCCATTCTAAAGTAGTTGAATTCCATGGGTTCTGAGTAGCTTTTTGTCCGAAGAAAATCGAGCTAAAGAAATTATATAGGAATACAACCTGTACACCCGCTGTAATAAGGGCAAAAACGGTGATAATCACGTTAACATCGGCAAGGTCATCAAAATATGGGAATGCCGTGTTGGTATAATAACGTCTTGGTAAACCTGCAAGCCCTATAAAGTGCATTGGGAAAAATACCCCGTAAGCACCCACTGCGGTTATCCAGAAGTGAACATAACCAAGGTTCTTGTTCATCATTCGGCCAAACATCTTAGGGAACCAGTGGTAAACCCCGGCTAAAAGACCGTAGATGGCAGAGATACCCATTACCAGGTGGAAGTGGGCAATTACAAAATATGTATCGTGAACGTTAATATCTAATGTTGAATCTCCAAGGATAATTCCTGTAAGACCACCGGTGATGAATGTTGAAACAAAACCGATTGAAAACAGCATCGCGGGGTTCATTTGCAGGTTACCTTTCCAGAGCGTAGTGATCCAGTTAAAGGCTTTTACTGCAGAAGGAATTGCGATTAATAAGGTTGTAAATGTAAATACTGAACCTAAGAATGGGTTCATCCCTGAAACGAACATATGGTGACCCCATACGATTGTAGAAAGGAATGCAATTGCTAAAATTGAAGCAACCATCGCACGGTAACCAAAAATTGGTTTACGAGAGTTTGTTGCTAAAACTTCTGAAACAATACCCATTGCAGGCAGAATTACAATATAAACTTCGGGGTGACCTAAGAACCAGAATAAGTGTTCAAATAAAACCGGAGAACCTCCCTGGTGGCTTAACACTTCTCCTTCAAGATAAATATCACTAAGGAAGAAAGAAGTACCAAAACTTCTATCCATTATAAGTAATAGTGCCGCAGAAAGTAATACCGGGAATGAAACCACACCAATAATAGCGGTAACAAAAAATGCCCAAATAGTAAGTGGAAGTCTCATCATAGACATTCCTTTGGTTCTAAGATTAAGAACGGTAACAATATAGTTAAGTGAACCTAAAAGTGATGATGCAATAAAGATAGCCATAGAAATTAACCAAAGGGTCATTCCCATTCCTGAACCTCCAATAGCCTGAGGCAGTGCACTAAGCGGCGGATAAATTGTCCACCCGGCAGATGCAGGACCAGATTCTATAAATAACGAACTAAGCATAATCACACAAGAGATAAAAAACAACCAGTATGAAAGCATGTTCATAAATCCAGAGGCCATATCCCGTGCGCCAATTTGAAGCGGAATTAATAAGTTACTAAACGTACCACTTAAACCGGCAGTTAGTACAAAGAATACCATAATAGTACCGTGAATGGTTACCAAAGCAAGGTAAATAGAAGGAGTCATTACTCCGTCTGGAGCCCATTTATCTCCTAATAGCCATTCAAAAAGCATAAAAGATTCTTCTGGCCAGGCTAATTGCATACGGAAAAGCACGGACATCATAATCCCTACTATTCCCATTAATATACCCGTAATAAGATATTGCTTGGCAATCATCTTATGGTCTGTACTAAATATATATTTAGTAATAAAAGTTTGTTTATGATGATGTCCGTGATCGTCGTGGTGATCGTGAGCCGGTGCTGTTGCTATTGCTGACATATCTAAATTATATTCTTTTTAGTTCTGTTATTCTTGTGATTCCAAAGTTGTAGCAAACGTATCCTGTTCACTCAACCATTCGTTATAATCTTCCTCGCTTTCAACAATAATCTTCATCTGCATATTGTAGTGCGCGTCACCACAAATCTTGTTACAAAGCAGGAAGTAATCAAATTCGTAGGAATCTAATGGCGCTTCTCCTTCAGCCATTAAAGCCTCGCTGTTATTTTTTCTAATTTCATTAATGGTTTTTACTTTATCTACCATATACTCTGAATTCCTCATTTCTTCAGTAGTAATATCTGGAGTAAAAGCAAACTGGGTAACCATACCGGGTACTACGTTCATTTGAGCTCTAAAGTGAGGAAAATAAGCCGAGTGTAATACATCCTGAGATCTAAATTTAAACAATACTTCCTTTCCTACTGGGAGGTGAAGCTCTGTTGTAATCTTATCATCATCTGCATAAGGATCATTTTCATTTAATCCCACGGTGTTTATCCCTTCAATAAAACGTACGTTAGCTTCCCCTAAAGTATTATCTTCTCCAGCGTACCTGGCTTGCCAGCTAAACTGCTTGGCATAGATTTCAACAACAATAGGATCATTATCTTCGCTTATATTCATAATATCACTCCAGGTAAATAATCCATAGATTATTAAACCTGCAAGAGTAATTACCGGAATAATAGTCCAGATAAATTCAAGTTTATCGTTATCGGCAAAAAAGAGTGCTCTTTTCCCCTTTTTCCCCTGATATTTATAAGCGAACCAGTGTAGCAAGGCCTGGGTAATAACCTGCACCACCATAATAAGTCCGATGGAAATAAACATTAAAGTATCTACCTGGTTTCCGTGTTCTGAAGCAGCTTCTGGAAGGTATAATTTACTCCAATGCCAAAAGCTATAAGCCATACCTACATAGATAAAGATCATAAACCAAAGCATTAGTTTGGCTTGTTGTCTATTATCGTTGTCGTTAGCTATTTCAGAACTCTCGGCTCCCGGCCCCTGAGACATCTGAAAAATCTTAGACATTTGCCAACCGGTAACGGCCAAAAGGGCTAATACTATTATTACTAAAAATACGGTCATTTTATAAGTTCTTCTTTAAACAATCAAATCTTTTATTAATAGTGGAAATGTTCACTTTCCTTTATAAATGGGTTGCGTTTAGCAAGTAACGGAGCTTTAGTTAGCGCGCTAAAGACCACAAAAGTAAACAATCCTCCAAAGAAAAGTACTGCACTTATCTCAGGAATTCCAATAAACCATGATTCTCCCACAGTTGCCGGCATTACCATATTAAATACATCCAGATAATGACCTACAAGTATAACGATACCCGTCATTACCACAAACCAGTTTACTCTTTTATAATCACTATTCATTAATACAAGTAATGGGAATAGGAAGTTTAACACTACCATACCAAAGAATGGTAACCCATAATTTTCAATTCTACTAATAAAGTAAACTACTTCTTCTGGAATATTTGAATACCAAATAAGCATAAATTGTGAGAACCAAAGGTAAGTCCAGAAAATACTTATACCGAACATATATTTGGCCAAATCGTGTATATGGCTATTATTAACAAATGGTAAATAACCTCTTGATTTTAGATAAATACTTACTAAAGCAATTACAGTAATACCTGAAACGAACATACTCGAGAATACATACCATCCAAATAAAGTACTAAACCAGTGTGGATCTAAACTCATAATCCAATCCCAGCTCATAATAGATTCTGAAATAAGGAAGAATACTAAAAATCCTGCTGCAAGTTTAAAGTTCTTTTTAAAGTAATAGTTATCTGTTGCCTCATCCAATCTTCTTGAGTTTCTTACTAAGAAATGTCTAAATAGGAACCAACCGGCTAAAAATATGGCGGCTCTTATTAAGAAGAAAGGTACATTTAAATATGCTGTTTTATTTTGAATAATCTCATCGTGCGCTACAACTTCAGGATCCATCCATACAAATAAATGGTTCAAATGAAAACCGGAAAGCGCTAAAAGCACAAACATAATGATCCCACCGGGAACAATGTAAGCCGAAATGGCTTCCATAACCCTAAATAAAACCGGAGACCAACCTGACTGCGAGGCATATTGTAAAGCATAAAAAGCTAAAACACCTAAAGAGATCATAAAGAAAAAGAATGCCGCTACATAAATTGCCGCCCAGGGCTTATTCTGCAACTGGTGTAATTTATGCTCAAGATGTTCGGTATCATGTGCGCCTGCTTCTGCAGCGTGATCACCCTCTGCATTTCTACCAGGCTCATCATCTAATAACATCCCGTGTTCTGCTTCAGCGAAGTTAGCTTCCCCTTCTTCGGCATGAGATGTTTCACCGTGATGCTCTTCTGCAGCCATCATTTCCCTAACATCATCCAAATTTGATGGCGCCTGTAAAAACCCAATCACGAGCCCAATGGCACCAACAATCATAAAAATAATTGCTGTTAATTTTAATTTACTGGATAGCGTGTACATATTTATAGATCTAAATGCTTTATTCTTAATTATTGTTTTGCTCTTCAGCGCCGGTTACAGCTCCTTCTCCCTGTACCTCTTCAGCATTTTCCTGAGCTCTTTCTACTTCTACTGGGTTTGCTTCAGCAATAGAGGCTTCTTTTACTTCTTCAAAAGGAATTTCTTCACCACCTTCTAACTCGTTCTTAAGATTCATCACATAATGCGTAATCTTCCAACGTTCTTCTTCACTGGTTTGCGCGGCATAAGAACCCATGGTGTTTAATCCGTAGTAGATTACGTGGTAAACACTACCTTCGGTAATAGCCCGTCCGGCATCATCGTAGGCTGGAACCCCAAGTATTTTTTCTCTTTCAGCAAGAATACCCTGGCCATCACCGTTGTCACCGTGACAAACTGCACAATATATGGTATACAATTGTTTTCCTTCATTTAGATTATCTTCCGTGTAAGGCAAGGGATTATTAAGGTTGGCTTTGGCATTTGCCATGCCATCTGGGGTATTTTCATAATCGTAAGGCATCCAACCTCTAGGGATAGAACCTTCTACAGGGAGTTTTGCCTCCTGTCCATTTTGAAAAATATCATATTCTCCATACGCCTCATAACCTATAGGCTCATACATATCTGGCATAAACTGGTAATTAGGCTTATCGCTATCTGCACAAGACATTACAAAGCCCCCAACCAGGAACAATATTATCGCTTTATAGAACAAATTTCTCATTCTGGCTATTTATTATCTATTAATTTAATTTCAGCGGCACCGGTATCGTAAAGGAATTTGGTTAACTCATCTACGTTATGATTTGCTGCATCTATTTCCATCAAGAACATATCATCGGTTGTTCTAACGTCGGGATTTTCAGCTTGTTTAAATGGCCACAATTTACTTCTCATATAAAAAGTAATTACCATAAGGTGAGCTGCAAAAAACACGGTAAGCTCAAACATAATTGGCACAAAGGCCGGCATATTTTCAATAAAACTGAAACTTGGCTTCCCTCCAATATCCTGGGGCCAGTCTTCAATCATTATAAAATTCATCATTGCAACTGCAACTACAAACCCTACTACACCGTATAAAAAAGAGGTTATAGCAAGTCTTGTTGGCGCAAGGCCCATAGCTTTATCCAAACCGTGAACAGGCATTGGAGTATAAATTTCACCAATATGATAACGGGCCTCTCTTACCTGCTTTACAGCTTGCAAAAGCAGGTCGTCATCATTATAAATAGCGTGTATAACTTTTGATGCCATCTTAATTACTTATTTTTTAGTTCAGTTGCCTGTGCTACCCAATCTTCACGTTGTGCTGAATTAGGGAAGTTCTCTATTACTTCATCAAGCAATTCAAAATCATCCTGGGTAAGTTTACTTACCTGAACATAGGTATAAAGACCTACCTGATGTAAACGCTGTTCAAGGAAAGGACCTACTGCCTTAAGTTTTTGTAGTTCATCTGCCGTTTGATTCTCAGGATTAAATGAACCTGTTCTTTCCAACATTTCGTCTATTCTATCCTTTTGAACTTCAGACAGCGTTAATGCATCTGCATTTACCGTTTCATTATGCCCATCATTATCGCCTTCTTTATAAGCATCTTCATCATCCATTTTTTTATCAACCTTATTAGCGATATTCTGTTTAGGCTCACCTACATTTACAGGAGTATAATGTTTAACATCATCTCCATGCTCGGCTCTAAGCTTTTTGTATTTAGATCCAGATGATTTAAGTATAGTTTTTACTTCCGCTTGCGCAATTACAGGGAACGATCTGGCATATAAAAGGAACAATACAAAGAAGAATCCTAAGGTTCCAATAAAAATACCAATATCTACAAAGGTTGGCGAAAACATTGACCAGGAAGATGGAAGGTAATCACGGTGAAGTGAAGTTACAATAATCACAAAACGCTCAAACCACATCCCGATGTTTACCACGATAGAGATAAAGAACGAGAACATAATGCTGGTACGTAGTTTCTTAAACCACATAAACTGTGGCGAAAATACGTTACAAGTCATCATTGCCCAATAAGCCCAGGCATAAGGTCCTGTTGCCCGGTTAAGGAACGCATATTGTTCATACTCCACTCCAGAGTACCACGCAATAACAAGCTCGGTAATATAGGCAACCCCAACAATAGAACCGGTGATCATAATTACTATGTTCATCAATTCAATATGCTGTATGGTAATATAATGCTCAAGATTAGAAACCTTTCTCATAATAATAAGAAGGGTGTTTACCATTGCAAAACCAGAAAATACCGCTCCTGCAACAAAGTAAGGAGGGAAAATTGTGGTGTGCCATCCCGGAATAACCGATGTAGCAAAGTCAAAAGATACAATAGTGTGTACTGAAAGTACCAATGGAGTTGCCAACCCGGCAAGTACCAAAGAAACTTCCTCAAAACGTTGCCAGTCTTTTGCACGCCCACTCCAACCGAAACTTAAAATTCCGTAGATCTTTTTATTAAAAGGGGTAATTGCCCGGTCACGAATCATCGCAAAATCGGGAAGTAAACCTGTCCACCAGAACACAAGCGAAACCGAAAGATAAGTTGATATCGCAAATACATCCCAAAGCAGTGGCGAGTTAAAGTTAACCCATAACGAACCAAATTGGTTAGGAATAGGAAGTACCCAATAAGCTAACCAGGGACGACCCATGTGAATTAAAGGAAACAAACCAGCCTGCATTACCGAGAAAATTGTCATCGCCTCTGCAGAACGGTTAATTGCCATTCTCCATTTTTGTCTGAATAATAAAAGTACAGCCGAAATTAGCGTCCCGGCGTGACCAATACCTACCCACCAAACGAAGTTGGTAATATCCCAGGCCCAGCCTACAGTTTTATTAAGCCCCCAGGTACCAATACCTGTGGAAATAGTGTAAATTATACAACCTACACCCCAAAGAAAGGCAACAAGGGCAATTGAAAAGACAATCCACCAGGATTTATTCGCCCTTCCTTCTACCGGCGCAGCCACATCCACGGTAACGTCGTGGTAGCTTTTATCCCCGGTAACTAAAGGCTTTCGTATAGGTGCTTCGTAATGAGACATATCCTTTTTTAATTGATTTCTTTATTAATTTTATTAAGCTTCTGTTGTATTCCTAACTTTTGTTTGGTACATCACATTAGGTTTAGTACCCACATATTCCAACAAGTGATACATTCTATCATCTTCTTTTCTATCGCGAATTACTGCTCCTTCTTTGTTAATATCACCAAAGGTCATAGCGCCTTTATCACAAGCAGCAGAACAAGCCGTTTGGAATTCACCATCTTCAATTTCTCTTCCTTCACGCTTGGCATCAAGAATTGTTTTCTGTGTTTTTTGAATACACATAGAACATTTTTCCATCACCCCTCTAGAACGTACTGTTACATCAGGATTAATAACCATTCTTCCAAGGTCATTATTCATATGGTAATCAAACTCTTCGTTTTGAGCGTAATTAAACCAGTTGAAACGACGTACTTTATAAGGACAGTTGTTTGCACAATATCTTGTACCTACACAACGGTTATAGATCATTTGGTTTTGTCCCTGTCTTCCGTGAGAAGTTGCAGCAACAGGACACACAGTCTCACAAGGAGCGTGGTTACAGTGTTGACACATTACAGGTTGGAATACTACCTGCGGATTATCTGCCGGCTCTTCCAATTCACCAAATTCAGAAAGAGAACTTCCTAAACCAGAGATATTTTCTTTTTTATCAAGATCGTTTATAAAAGTATCTTCAGAAGAATAATACCTATCAATACGCAACCAGTGCATATCACGAGATCTTCTAACTTCACTTTTACCTACAACCGGAACATTATTTTCGGCGTGGCAGGCAATAACACAGGCACCACAACCGGTACAGGCATTAAGATCTATTGAAAGATTAAAATGATGACCAATACTACGGTCAAAACCATCCCACATATCAACTTCAGGAGATGTTACCGGTTTTTCAACGTGATCTAAAGAAACATTTGGAACAGAATTCCATTCGCTAACATTTCTTGTATTGAAAATTTCCAGCGTGGTTTCTTTTATAATATCTCCACGTCCCATTAAGGTGTTGTGAAGCTGCACACAGGCAAATTCGTGCATACCGGAAACTTTTTCAATAGTTACCGACTGCACAGCATTTAAATTCTTATATAAAGGATAAGCGTTTACACCTACCTGCATTTCTTTTTGCAATCCTTCTTTCTTACCGTAACCAAGGGCAAGTCCTACTGAACCTTTAGCCTGACCAGGCTGAATAATTACAGGAACATTATTAACCGTTGTGCCATCTACAGTTACGTTAACATAGCTTCCGTTTAAACCTCCATTAGAATCATTATCATTTTCTAAACCTAAAGCTTCAGCATCAGATTTAGAAACAGTTAGATAATTATCCCAGGATGCCCTGGTTAGAGGGTCTGGCATTTCCTGCAACCACGGGTTGTTAGCCTGTTGACCATCACCCATAGATGGTTTTGTATAAAGCGTTAACTCCATACCTTCACCTTCTGCAGAACGCGCCAATTCACTGGCCGCCGTGGCCACATTTACAGACCCGGAACCTTCAGCAATTTCCACATTTACAGGCGAAGTTGCTTCAAAAACACCATCGTGAAGGGCAGTATTCCATGAAGAAATATTACCACTCCAGGTTTCTTTTATATAATCGTGATAAGATTGATTATTATCTGTCCACTTCAACAAACAATCCTGAAATTGTCTGGTATCAAACAATGGTCTAATTGCAGGTTGCATTAAACTAAAGTTTGAAGTAGTATATTGAATATCACCCCAACTCTCTAAGTAATGAGGAGTCGCGGCTACATATTTACAAAGTGTAGCAGTTTCATCTGGGCTCATACTAAAGGCAAGAGAAACTTCTACATTTGCAAGAGCTTCAGCGAATTCTTCTCCATTTGGCAACGAATAAGCAGGATTTACCCCAGCCATTAACACCGCACCAACAGATCCAGATTTCATATCTTCCACAGCTTGCATTACTGCCTGAGAATTACCCTGGCGAATCATTCTGGCATTAGCGGTATCCATAACACCACTTCCAAGAGCTTCATTAATTGCAAGTACTAAAGCCTGTGCATTATCATCTGGAATCCCAGAAACCACAACAGCTCCACTTCCAGCCTTTCTTAATTGGCGAGCCGCTTTAACAACCGCATCGTCAATTTTAGCAGGTAAATTGCTGGTAGAAGATCCACCTGCAACATATCCATAAAGCGCAGCCAAAACAGCTTTTTGCTGAGATGGTGTTACAGGAATACGCTTATCTGCATTTGCACCACTTAAGCTCATATTAGATTCAAACTGAATATGACGGGACATTTTACCTTCTTTCGGCACACGGCCTTTAGCATAGCCCGCATCATAACCACCACCCTGCCAGTCACCAAGAAAATCGGCTCCAACAGAAACTATGGTTTCAGCTTTAGAAAAGTCGTAATTTGGTAATGCACGTTGTCCAAATTTAGACTGGAATGCATTTAAAGCAGCATCTTCAGAAACCGTATCGTAAACAACGTGACGAACATTTGGATACTTTTCTGAAAACTCATTGATCAATTTTGCAGTTGAAGGACTGGCAAAAGTTTGCGTCATTAAAACAATATCACCAGAAACATTATTAAGGGCATTTCCAACCTCACGGTCAAACTCTTCCCAGGAAACATTTCTTCCTTCAATCATTGGGCGTTTCACCCTATTAGCGTCATACATTGACAATACCGAAGCATGAACACGAGAGTTAACCCCGCTTTTAGACTTCGACAATTCATTATTTTCAATCTTAATAGGTCTTCCTTCCCTGGTTTTTACCAGTACACTGGCAAAATCAAAACCATCGGCAATTGTAGAGGCATAGTAGTTAGCCACCCCGGGAACAATACGCTCTGGCTGTACCACGTAAGGAATAGACTTAATCACAGGACCTTCACAGGCAGCCAATGAGGCCGCTGCTGTACTAAACCCAACATATTTTAAGAAATCCCTTCTTGAAGTTTTTGAACTTTCAAGAGAATCTTTATCCCCAAGAAATTCATTAACCGGAATCTCTTCAGCAAATTCTTTTTGTTGGAGCGTCTCAACAACAGAGCTGTTTTCATTTAGCTCTTCAACACTTTTCCAGTATTTTTTGTTTGATGACATATATATCTAGATATTAACTTCTTTATTAACCCCGAACACCCGGGAAAAAATTTTTAGTAATGGCATTTGGCACATTCAAGACCACCCATTTGAGCTACTGTAAGCTCCTCTACACCATACTTTTTAGACAATTCATCGTGAATTTTCTCATAGTACTCATTTCCTTCCATTCTAACTTTGGTATCACGGTGGCAATTAATACACCATCCCATAGTTAAAGGAGCGTCTTGATAAACCACTTCCATCTCTTCGATTGGACCGTGACATTTCTGACATTGCACCCCGGCAACCGATACGTGTTGAGAGTGATTAAAGTATGCGAAATCTGGAAGATTATGAATACGAACCCATTTAACCGGTTTTTCCTCACCAGTATAATCCTGTTCTGCCGGATCCCAACCTACAGCATCATAAAGTTTTGCAATTTCACCGTCATAAAATTCTTTTGAATATTCAGCCGTAGCAGTTTCTGGAGCTACTTCTGAAATTGATTTATGACAATTCATACATACATTAAGCGATGGGATACCCGCCTGCTTAGATGTTCTGGCTGAAGAGTGACAGTATTTACAATCTATCTGATTATCACCAGCGTGAATTCTATGTGAATAATGTATTGGCTGAATTGGCTCATAACCCTGATCTACCCCAACCTGCATAAAGAAGCCGTAAGCAAACCAACCAATTACCAGTAAGCCAAAAACAGCACTTATTAAAACAAGGAATTGATTTTCAACGAAAGACTTCCAAATTGGTTTTCTTTTAGGTTTTTCAGGAACTACAACACCACTTGCCTGAGCAAAATTTCTAAGTGTTTTGTTTACGAGGAATAATACCGCAAGCAGCATTACCAGAACGAACACCAAAATTGCAAGAATAACATTTACCGATACACCACCACCAGAAGAATCTCCTCCACCTGACTCCCCACCGGTTTGCGCCGCTTGAGGTTCTGGTTTCGGCTGTTCTACATAAGCAAGGATATCATCAATATCAGCATCTGATAATTGAGGAAAAGCCGGCATTGCGGTTTGATTATACTCTTCGTAGATCGCAACGGCCTGGTCGTCTCCAGACGAAATTAAATCCTGGCTGTTTTTAATCCAGCGGTACAACCAATCCATTTCTCTCTTCTCGGTAACGCCGTGAAGAGCAGGACCAATACCCGCGGAATATGGTTTGTGACAGGCAGCACAAAGTGAATTAAACAGAGATTTCCCATTCGCAGGATCCCCGAGATCTGACGCAGCAGCTGCATCAGCTTCTGAAGATTCACCCGATGATTCATCGGTTTGCTCCTGGCCTTCCCCTGCGGCATCCTGAGAGGCCTCCTCCTGTGCAATTCCCAAAACGCTAAATGAGATAAAAAATGCTACACTTAAGAGCAATAGTCGCGAAGTTGAGTGGCGGTATTTCACCTTTTTCATATTATAAGTTGAATTAACGTCTTAACTTTGGTACGGTTTTTAAAGCCTTAAGCCTTAGTAATATTAACACTTTGTACCCTTAAATTCGGCAACAAAAGTAATACTTATAGTCGATTTTAGGAATGTTAGATAAGTGTTAATCGGTAATTTATATCAGTTCTAAATAATAAAACCAGGCTTGTTTAAGTTATTAAATTATACTTTTGCCTTAAATAAATAACTATGAGAAAATTAAGCATAAACAAAATACTCTTAAGTTGTTTTCTTTCAGGATTTTCTTTACTGAATTTAACAGCTCAGGAAGGCCAGATAAATATAAGCGAAGACGATAAGCTCTCTAAACTTTTGGAGTTAAAATCTGAAATGAGCGAGAATAATGAAATTGGAGACCGCTATAAGATTCAACTTTTCTACGGAAATAATGGAGAAGCAAACG
This sequence comes from uncultured Salegentibacter sp., assembly GCF_963972535.1. Taxonomy (NCBI): domain Bacteria; kingdom Pseudomonadati; phylum Bacteroidota; class Flavobacteriia; order Flavobacteriales; family Flavobacteriaceae; genus Salegentibacter; species uncultured Salegentibacter sp. The sequence goes on along the minus strand of NZ_CAXAVR010000036.1, from coordinate 10,270 downwards.
AGGTAATAAAAGATTACCGAAGCAAATTTGAATACCCTTCACTAATCGCTTACGAAGCGCCTAATTATAAGGTTTGGGTTGGTAACTTCAGGAATCGTTTGGAAGCCGACAGGGCGCTTTTAAAAATAAAAGAAAGCTTCCCTTCTGCTTTTATTCCAAAACCCAGACGCAGATAATTCTTCAGCAAAAAATTAATTTAAATAGACTTTTAATTTATTTTAAATAAAATCATAAAAAAAGCGGCCCTAAAGCCGCTTTTTTCTATTTAAGAGTAAAACTTAATTATTTAAGTTTCTTTTTCACTTCTACTTCACGGAATGATTCTATAACATCCCCTTCTTTAATATCGTTGTAATTCTTAACCTGGATACCACAATCGTAACCTTTAGCTACTTCTTTAACATCATCTTTAAAACGTTTTAATGAAGCAAGTTCGCCGGTGTAAACCACCACGCCTTCGCGAATTAAACGTATTCCAGAACTTCTGTAGATTTTACCAGAGGTAACCATACAACCTGCAATAGTTCCTACTTTAGAAATCTTAAAGGTTTCTCTTATCTCTGCAGTACCAGTGATCTCTTCTTTAAGCTCTGGAGAAAGCATTCCTTCCATCGCATCTTTAAGATCGTTAATAGCATCGTATATAATCGAGTAAGTTCTGATATCAATTTCTTCCTTATCGGCTACCTGTCTTGCATTTCCAGCAGGACGAACGTTAAATCCAATAATTACCGCATCTGAAGCCGAAGCAAGTAACACATCACTTTCTGTAATAGCACCTACTCCTTTATGAATAATATTCACCTGAATTTCTTCAGTAGATAATTTAAGGAAACTATCGGTTAATGCTTCTACAGAACCATCAACATCACCTTTAAGGATAATATTAAGTTCTTTAAAGTCACCTAAAGCAATTCTACGTCCAATTTCATCAAGGGTAATATGACGCTGAGTTCTAACACTCTGCTCACGTTGTAACTGAGTTCGTTTAGCGGCAATGTCTTTAGCTTCACGCTCATCTGTCATCACTTTAAACTTATCACCCGCTTGCGGCGCACCATCAAGTCCAAGAATAGAAACCGGCGTTGCTGGCCCTGCTTCTTTAACCTCGTGTCCACGTTCATCGTGCATTGCTTTCACCTTACCACTATGGCGACCTGCTAATACATAGTCTCCAATTTTTAAGGTTCCTGCCTGCACAATAATGGTAGCAACATAACCTCTACCCTTATCAAGGAAAGCTTCTACTACGGTACCTGTTGCAGTTTTAGACGGATTAGCTTTTAATTCAAGAATTTCAGATTCCAGTAAAACTTTCTCAAGAAGTTCTTCAACTCCCATTCCTGTTTTAGCTGATATATCGTGCGACTGAACTTTACCACCCCAGTCTTCAACAAGCAAGTTCATCCCTGCCAGTTTTTCTTTAATTTTCTCTGGATTCGCCGTTGGCAAATCAGATTTATTAATCGCAAAAACGATAGGAACACCGGCAGCCTGGGCGTGAGAAATAGCCTCTTTGGTTTGCGGCATCACATCATCATCTGCAGCAATTACAATAATCGCGATATCTGTTATCTGTGCACCACGGGCACGCATCGCTGTAAAGGCTTCGTGACCAGGAGTATCCAGGAAGGTCATTTTTTGACCGTTTTTAAGCTCTACACCGTAGGCTCCAATATGCTGTGTAATACCTCCGCTTTCCCCGGCAATAACATTTTCTTTACGAATATAATCCAGCAAAGAAGTTTTACCGTGGTCTACGTGACCCATTACAGTTACAATTGGTGCTCTTTCTTCGAGATCTTCAGGATTTTCAGGAACTTCTTCTACTGTTTCCTCGATATCTGCAGTTACAAAGTCTACTTCGTAACCAAATTCATCTGCAACAATAGAAAGTGTTTCAGCATCTAAACGCTGATTCATTGTTACCATCATTCCAAGAGACATACAGGCCGAAATTACTTTCGTTACCGGCACATCCATCATCGTAGCAACTTCACTCACGGTTACAAACTCTGTAACCTTAAGGATTTTACTATCTGTTTCCTGCTGTGCAAGATCGTCTTCTGAACGTTGACGGTGTTGATCTCTTTTATCTCTTCTATATTTAGCTCCTTTACCTTTACCAGATTTACCCTGAAGTTTTTCAAGGGTTTCTCTAACCTGCTTTTGAACTTCTTCTTCGCTAGGCTCTTCTTTAGTAATAGGTTTAGCTCTTTTTCTAGGGGCTCCTTTCTTACCACCACCCTGGTTTGAAGCTCCAGGCTTCACATCTTTACTAATTCTACGACGACGCTTTTTACGCTTTTCTTTCTCCTTTTTCTCTTCGGCAGCTTTCTTTTCGTCTTTCTTCTTTTCCGGTTTTTTAAATTGAGAAAGGTCAATTTTCTTTCCGGTAAAGTTAGGGCCGTTAAGTTTGGTATAATTAGTCTTATGAGTCATTGACTCAGCCTCTTTAGGCTCTTCTTCTTTTTCTGAAGGAGTTTCCTCTTTTTTAGAAACTTCTTCGGGCTTTTTCTCCTCTTTAGAAGGTGCTTCTTCTACAGGTTTTTGAGGTTCAGGCTTTTCTATTTCGGCTTCAGGCTTTTTAGCTTCCTCTGGCTGCTTAGATTCGGCTGGCGCTGGTTTCTCCTCTTCTTTTTCGGCTTTCTTCTCTGGTTTTTTATCCAGGTCTATTTTACCTACTTTTTTAGGACCAGCTAATTTAGCTCTGGCAGTAACTGCCTCTTCTTTGCGCTTCTCGTCCTCTTTCTTCTCCTCGGCTTTGCGCTTTTCTTCGAGCTCTCTTTCTCTTGCTAAACGCAATTCTTCCTTCTCCTTTCTTTTTTCCTCACCAACTTCTTTAGACTCGACTTTCTTAGACTTATCGGTCTCAAATTCATCAGAAAGCACCTGATAAACTTCGGATGAGATTTTGGTAGTAGGACGCGCCTCAATATCGTGACCCTTAGAATTTAAAAATTCTACAGCCCGGTCTAACGAAATATTGAATTCACGTAATACTTTGTTTAGTCGCATTGTTTTTGCTTCAGCCATAAATTGCCCTCTAAATTAACCTCTTTTAATTATTATATATTCAATGAGTTTTTTACTACTCTTCAAATTCTTCTCTTAAAACCTTCACTACTTCTCTAATGGTTTCTTCTTCTAAATCGGTAAGTCTAATAAGGTCTTCCAATTCCTGTTCCAAAACACTTTTTGCAGTGTCCAGCCCAACTCTTGAAAATTCCTTAATTACCCAATCTTCAATTTCATCAGAGAATTCCTTCAATTCTACATCTTCCTCAACCCCTTCTCTAAAAACGTCTATTTCGTAACCGGTTAACTGCCCGGCAAGCCTAATATTATGACCTCCACGGCCAATGGCTTTAGAAACTTCTTCCGGCTTCAGCATAACCTCGGCCGTTTTATTTTCTTCATCTAATTTAATAGATGTAATTTTTGCAGGACTCAGCGCCCGGGTAATATATAACTGATCGTTATTGGTGAAATTAATCACATCTATATTCTCATTCCCCAATTCACGTACAATACTATGAATTCTGGACCCTTTCATACCTACACAGGCACCAACAGGATCAATTCTATCATCATAAGTATCTACAGCTACTTTAGCCTTTTCACCAGGAACACGAACCACATTTTGAATGGTAATTAATCCATCAAAAACTTCAGGAATTTCCTGTTCAAATAGTTTTTCAAGGAATACCGGAGCCGTACGTGAAAGTATAATTGTGGGCTTATTTCCTTTAAGCTCTACACTTTCTATAATTCCTTTTACGTTATCTCCTTTTCTGAAAAAATCTGAAGGAATCTGGCGATCTTTTGGTAAAACGATCTCGTTTCCTTCGTCGTCTAACAAAATAATGGCTCTATGCCTAATATGATGAACTTCTGCGGTATAAATTTCGCCTTCAAGCTCTTTAAAGTGCTTGAAAATATTGGTGTTATCGTGTTCGTGAATTTTTGAAATAAGATTTTGTCTTAAAGCTAAAATTGCACGGCGCCCCAAATCTACAAGTTTTACTTCTTCTGATACATCTTCACCCACTTCAAAATCGGGCTCAATTTTTCTGGCTTCAGTAAGTGAAATTTCCTGGTTAGGATCTTCTACCTCACCATCGGCCACTACAACCCGGTTTCTCCAAATCTCTAAATCCCCTTTATCTGGGTTTACAATAATATCAAAATTATCGTCTTCACCATATTTCTTCTTTAACGCACTTCTAAACACATCTTCAAGGATGGCCATAAGCGTTACACGATCTATCAATTTGTCATCTTTAAACTCTGAAAATGACTCAATCAAGGCGATATTTTCCATATCAATTTGAGGTTAAAATGTTATCATAACTTTAGCGTCTGTAATCTCAGAATATGGCAATACCGCTTCTTTTTCTACGGTATGCTTTCCTTTTCCTACCGGTTTTGGCTCCCTGGCTTTCCAGTTAAGCTTAATCCCGTCCTGATCTACATGGGTTAAAGTTGCTTCAATTTTTTCGTTATTGGTAGTCACCTGTAGTTTTCTACCCAGGTTTTTCCTGTATTGCCGTTCCAGGTGTAAAGGCTCAGAAACTCCAGCCGAACTAACTTCCAAAGAAAAATCTTCTTCTTCCCTGTCTAGATTGTGTTCAATCTTGCGACTTACCGCAATACAATCGTTAACAGAAACCCCATTATCACCATCTATCACAACAGATATCTTGTTGTCGTTGGTAATGTTTAGGTCTATTAAAAATAGTGAATTATTTTCCTGGAAAGCTTCCTTCAACAAATTTTCTACTTTATCCTGCAACATAGCTTATAAAAAGAGGGGACTTTATGTCCCCTCGCTGTACTTTTTTAGTTTCAACGCTGCAAATATAATAATAATTTCAGAGAAAGAAAACCAGACTTTAAATGAAATTTTATACTTAACTTTAATAAAGCAATCATTTTTAATCTTTTAGAGGAATTAATGAAAAAGATACTCGTTCCTACCGACTTTTCTGATACCGCCGAACATGCATTAAAAATTGCGGCGCAATTAGCCAAAAAACATAATAGTGAGATCTATCTTCTACATATGTTAGAGCTACCCATGCAGCTTATAGATCCTGTGGCCGGCGGCAATAGCCAAAATTTACCAGAATCTATTTTCTTTATGAAACTGGCTCACCAGCGGTTTGCAAAACTTATGCAAAGACCTTTTTTAAAAGATATTAAAGTTCACGAAACCGTAATGTTTCACCAGGCTTTTGAAGGAATTATGGAAGTTAGCGAGGATTATGATTGTGATATAATTATTATGGGTTCTCACGGCGCGAGCGGTTTTAAAGAAATGTTTATTGGCAGTAATACTGAAAAAGTGGTGCGTTCTTCCCATATACCGGTACTTGTTATTAAAAATGAACACGGGAATTTTGAAGTTGAAAATTTTATTTTCGCCACAGATGCCGATGGTAGCAACAAACATACGCTAGAGAAAGCTTACAACTTTGCGCAATTAATAGAAGCAAAATTCCATTTACTTTTTATAAACACCCCTAATAACTTTATTACCAGTACCGAGGTAAGGAAGCGTATAGATAATTTTATTTCAGGTTTTAATATTCACGATTACGAGATGCATATTTATAACGACGTGAGCGTAGAAAAAGGAATTTTAAACTTCGCTATGAAACAGAAAAAAGCTTTAATTGGGATTAGTACTCACGGCCGCAAAGGTTTGGCCCACTTTTTTAATGGAAGTATTAGCGAAGATTTAGTAAACCACGCCAATATGCCGGTTGTTACCTTCAAAATTTAAAGAAAGGATTTTAAAGCACCGTTTCTAACATTTTTCCATAGGTAATTCCAGAAAGATTTATTTTGGGTTCGTTGGGTTTTTATGCCTTCCTGCTCTTTTTCTTCTGAAGTGGCATCATTATTTACAATTAGATTGGCTAATGCCGAAAGAAACTTATTCTCCTCTTCCCCGTCCTTTTGCAGTACTTCTACTTTAAAATCTTTGTACACCAGTTTCATATCTCCGGTAGAATTCTGATTGTTCCCAGTAAAATTAAATCGCATATCTCTAATTCCACCTTCAGCTTTCACGTTTAAGGCCGGCTCCATAAACTGGTTAATCCCTTCGCTGGAAATCCTATCCATTTGCCCGGAAATTGAGAATACATCAGCTCTATTTGAGATATCAAAATTCCAGTTTACATTTAATTTGGCCTCCCCCTGAAACTGAGTTTGCACATCAATATCTGTTCTGGGAAAATCTTCAGCATCCATATTTACATTGCTAATATTATAAATACTGGCATTAAGATTTTTAAAAGTCACTTTTCCGGGTCCTCTCTTTGGATTCACCAACTCCTGGTACTGTATTGCCAGGTTATTAACCTTAAGCGTATCTATTTTTAGCTTAAAAGGCAGTTCTCTAATCATTTTACTATACATAGGCTTTTGCCGGGGATCATCTTTCACTTGTTTATCCCGGTATATCTTAATATCGCCATTGGTTATTGCGGTAGTGCTACTTTCAAGACTAAGGGAATCGTTTTTAAAACTCCAGTTAAAAGATTCTAAAGCTAATTCTCCCAGGCTCAAATCAAACCTGTCTTTTTCATAAGGAATATGTTTCTGAAATTCCTGCTTATCATATAAAGGTTTCATTTTAATATTGCTGAAGCTAAGAGAGTTCTCCTTCATTTTCATCTTTTCAACATACATATCATGTAAATCGTTGAGATTGAAAAATAAACTATCTGAAGTCATTTCGAGCTCCTCGTAATTAAAAGGTAGTGCACTTTTTAAAGATTCTCGATTTACACTTACTTGTTTTAAATTTAGAGAAGGGATATTTGCAAAAAGCTGCTCTTTAACCGAATCGTTTTTAGCCATTTTAAAATTGCCATCAATCACCTCAACCGATTTGATTAAAAGGTCTATTTCAGCAGAATTTCCTTCTTCTGAAGTGTCTTTTTCTTTTCCAGCTTCAGTATAAATTGTCACTTCCGGTTTAGTGAATTTTAAGGTATTTATTTCAATATTTTTATTGCTTATATATTCAAAAATATCAATCCCGTCTATCTTAATTTCTTCCGCATTAATTTGCATTCCGTTCTTTTTATAAACGGGATTACTTATTGATGCACTTCTGCCAAGGAGGCTTGCATTAAGGTCTTCATATTTAAATTCGGCCTTTTTAAGATTTTCTTCCAGGGCAGTTTCCATTTTGTTTTCAATAAACATATTGCCTCCAATTATAGCAATAGCCAGAACAATAAGAATAACAATAAAACTCAGGAATAATTTAGATTTTTTCTTCAAACTCGCATTTTTTATGACCGAAATTTACATTTTCAAAACACTTAGCCTCACTGTTTAAGAGTTTTTAACTTAAAAATTTAACCCCAAAGTCTTCTTTGCGTTAAATTTTAGCAAAAGCCTATAAGTATCAAATTTTCAATGGTTTTTGATTGTATATTTGCCCCGTAACCTAATAGAAATTATGATTTTTAAGCTTAGTATAAAAATAGTATTTATTGCCGTAGAAATTTTTCTTGCGGTGTATAGTTTTGCGCTAAGCGACAGCCTTCTTATTAAGTTTCTATTTTTTGCAGTTACTGCAGTAATTGTGGCATTTTCTGTAACTAAAATAACTAATAAATTACTACCTATAGATAAAGACTATATTTCTTCGGAAGAAGAATCTGAAGAAAATTAAGAGTCAAAGTTTTAAAAGAGTAAAATCCGGAAGATATATTCTTTCGGATTTTTTTATATTTTGCCCTTACGTATGAAGTTAATTTGCATTTCAGACACTCATAATAAGCACGAACAAATTCCTATTCCCGGGGGAGACATTTTAATTCACGCGGGAGATATTACCGAAGGAGGAACTAAAAGGGAAGTGGTAGATTTCCTAAAATGGTTTTCTTCACAGCCACACAAACACAAAATTTTTATTGCCGGCAATCATGATTTCTTTTTTGAAAAATCCAGCAAAGAAGAAATTCAGGAAATTATCCCTGAAAACGTTCATTATTTAAAGGAAAGTGAAATTACAATTAACGGTATTAAATTTTGGGGCTCCCCGGTAACTCCCGGTGATGGCACCTGGGCTTTTAACCAACCGCAAACCCAGGAAATAGATGCTCACTGGGAAAAAATTCCTGCAGATACTAACGTACTCATATCTCACACTCCACCTTATAAAATTAAAGACGTTTTAAATAATGGAAGGCATATTGGTTGCGCTTCGCTATTTAAAACCATAGAAAATCGTGAAATTAAGTTTCATATTTTTGGCCACGTGCACGATTCTTATGGAATTACTACTGTAGGAGGAACAAAATTTGTAAATGCGTCCTGTTTAGATAATAAATACCGATATCTTCACCCGCCACTCGAAATAGCGATTAATTAGATACAAAAAACTTCGTTTCACCGCTATAAGGGAAACCCCTTAAACTTACTGTAGTACTTTTCTCTCACATAAAGGGCTTCTAAGTTTAAAAAAAATACAAAAAGTTTATTTAGTCGTTAAATATTTGCTAATCATAGGATTATTAGAACTTTTTTAACAGAGAAAAGGAAATCATGGTGTAATTTAGCGAACGCTAACACCTAATACCAACACCTATGAATAATAATACTAACCCAAATACCACATTAGATGAGGTAAAAAACCTGATTTCTTACAGTATTTATAATTTTGATTCTGAAGAGAATTCAAATTATAATCTTATGCATCGTGCTATTATCAAAAAATATTTTGATGCAAAAAATGTAAAAATTAATTACAAGGAACAAACGGTAGATTTAAAAATACCGGTTGGAAAACGTAAGTACACAGGAATTACTTTTGAATGCCAGGATTTAGAACGTTTTTTGAAATCCTGTCTAAAAAAAGACGAAAAAAGCATGGATTTCTATCAGGAAATCCTGAATCACTACAACATTTACCACGCGGCTTAAAATTTTAAGCCCTTAAAGACTAAAGCCATACGCCCTACCGTATGGCTTTTTTATTATTTTATTTTTAATTATTTCAATACTACTGTTTCAACATAAATTAGTTAATTTTGAAGCTTTAACCCTGGAATTAAAAATACACGCTTTATACCTTATCGCTTACTATGAGTAAAAAACAGCAACCCACAGATCATAAAAAATACTTCATTTTTGAAAAGAAGAATTACCAGTTTATGTTTATAGGGCTGGCGGTAATAGCTTTAGGTTTTATTCTAATGGCCGGTGGTGGAAGCGACGATCCAAATACTTTTAATCCAGATATTTATAATTTTCAGCGTATTCGTCTGGCTCCAACTTTAGTACTTCTTGGTTTCGCAATAGAAGTATATGCTATTTTATTAAATCCCAAAAAGTAAACTACATTGAACGAATTAGATGCTGCCATTCTGGGGATAATCCAGGGGCTAACCGAATTTCTACCTGTTTCTTCCAGTGGTCATCTGGAACTTGGTAAAGCAATCTTAGGAGATAATAGCATTCCCAGTGAATCATTACTTTTTACCGTTATTCTCCACGCTGCCACAGCACTTAGCACTCTTGTTGTTTTTAGAAAAGATGTAGCAGAAATTTTTAAAGGGCTCTTTCAACTTAAATGGAACGATGAATTCAAATTTTCATTAAAGATTATTCTTTCCATGATTCCCGCTGCCATTATTGGTGTTTTCTTCGAAGAGCAATTAGAAAGTCTGTTTGGCGGCAATATTATTTTTGTAGGCTTTATGCTTATTGTTACTGCCTTATTATTGTGGCTGGCAGATAAAGCCAAAAACACCGATAAACCCGTGAGTTATAGCAATGCATTTGTTATTGGGGTAGCCCAGGCTATCGCAATTTTACCCGGAATTTCCCGTAGCGGCGCTACAATCTCTACTTCGGTATTATTAGGAAACGATAAAACAAAAGCGGCAAGATTTTCATTTTTAATGGTTGTTCCTTTAATTTTAGGAAAAATAGCCAAAGATCTTTTAGATGGCAACTTAATGGAAAGCACAACTTCTTTCTCTATTTTAGCCATTGGTTTTATTGCCTCTTTTCTTGCCGGGCTCGCTGCCTGTACCTGGATGATTAGTATTGTAAAGAAGAGTAAGCTCTCTTATTTTGCTATATACTGCTTTATCGCAGGAATTGTTTCTATAGCGGTTGCTTATTATAATTAAATAAATTTTTCTTGGAATTACTTTTCTAAGGAGAAACCAAATAAACTTTTTGAGTTATACATATAAGAGCCGTATATTAGCCCTTGTAAACATTGATTATGGAT
>NZ_CAXAVR010000035.1:0-23909 GCF_963972535.1 uncultured Salegentibacter sp. | reverse complement strand
TTTTTACTATCCCGGTTTTCTTTATTTTTGGTTTACTTCTGCCCTGGAAAGATTGGATTGATTTAGGAATATGGACGTCAGTTAGCATAATTTTTGTTATAATTTTATTCCGAAGAATTCCCAGTTTTCTTTTATTTCTTAGGCTAACTCCTCAATTTAAATCTAAGTTTAAAGATCAGCTATTAGTTGGCTGGTTTGGTCCTATTGGTGTAGCTGCGCTTTATTATGCTATCCTAACTTTAGAGAAAACTAAAGATGACACTTCCTGGATTATTACTAGTTTAGTGGTAATGGCCTCTACGTTAATCCACGGTCTAAGTAGTTTAGCCTTTTCTAAATGGTATGCTAAATTGGTTAATAAATCAAATAAAGAATAGCCCGGTTTTCTTCACCCATACCTTATTTAATTTATTTTATACCTGAAGAATAGCTTCAGATTTCCCAATTATTTGCCGGGTAATTCCATCTAATTCGGTAGCTGATTCATTTAAACCTTTAAATAAAAAATTACGCTCATCCTTATTTAGCTCTTCCCAGGAAGTTTCTTTTACAATACTTAGAATTTTGGCCACCGGCGCCCTAACTAAATGAGACTGGATCCAGGTAATATTCTTTAATTCTTCGTTTTGTTTTTCAATTATTTTCTGATGTTCAATTTCTTCCGTTATATCTGTAGCCACAATTATTGCGGCTCTTCGATTCATATAAGTAATTATTTTACTATCAATCTTCACCTGGATCTCTGCACCATTTCGTTTTAAATGGATAAAAATTCTATTCCCCGCCAACTTTTTTTCAGCTTTAAAATCGCGTAAAGAAGCCTCCATATTTGGAATTTGTTCTTTTGGCCTAATATCTTTTATGGTCATATTTAAGAATTCATCCTTAGAATATCCATAATGATTTATAGCCTTCTCGTTTACATCTAAAAACTGTAAGGTCTCCAAATCGTAGACCCAGGTAGGCTGGGGATTAAACTCAAATAAATCGAAATATAGTTGGTGCGATTTTTTTAGCAATTGCAAATTTGCTTTTCGCTCTACACTGTAAAGTATACTTTTATATAAAATATTAGGGTTTAAATTATCTTTAATTAAATAGTCTGAAGCCCCTAAAGAAATAGCATCTAGCGCAAATTCTTCAAAAACTTCTCCAGTTAATACAATAATAGGAATTTCAGTAAAAAGATGACAAACTGTGTTTACCAGGTTATTTCCTTTATTATCGGGAAGGTTAAGGTCTAGTAGAATAGCATCATATTCTGCACTTAACTCGTTCTCCTTTAATGCTGAAAATTTACTATACCGGGTTAGAGAATGCTCTGGTAATTTTTCTTTTAAATACTCAGAGATTAAATAATAATCTCCATCATTGTCCTCTATTAAGAGGAAATGGTAAGGTTTATTCTTAAACATAGTTGGAGTAGGGATAGACTTTCGGTTTAATTTTCTGATAATTCTAAGTACTAAATATCAAATATTTCTGAATAAATAAAAAGCTAAATACTTTAAAATCAGCAAAACTTATAAGTAGTACAAGCTATTAAAAATAATAAATTTTTAAACAGGATATTAATTGAATTTTTAAAGTAGGTAAACAGTTTCAGAGCAAGCTCACGAAGCATTGTTATTGATTTCGATGCAAGCCTGGGAGCTTTAGTAAATCTTATTTAAATGAAGTTTTGTATTTTTTTTATGGATGAAAGAGTTCGTTTTTATATTAAAATTGGATTATTAAGCGCTTTGATTCATTTATTTTGAAGAAACAGAAAGCTATTTATTGAAGCTTTCTTATTATTTTTTTGTTCAAAATATTATAATTTAAATTTTAGTCCGCAAAATTACTAAGCTCATAAAAACACTCTCTTTTCATCTATTTTTTACGTAAAAATACTTAGTTTTAAGAAGGGTTTTATAAATTGTGTTTTCTAAGAATTAGATTAATCGTAATTGAAATGAAAACACTAATCAATATCCCAAAATGTACTATCGTTGGGGCTGGTCCTGGAGACCCAGACTTGCTGACTTTAAAAGCGATAAAAGTACTCAATAATGCAGGTGTAATACTTTACGACGCATTGGTAAATCCCGAAATTCTGGAACACGCACCCGGGGCTATAAAAATTTTTGTAGGAAAGAGGAAAGGGTGTCACGCTTATACTCAGGATCAGATAAACGAGCTTATCGTAAAATTTGCCAAAGAAAATGGGAGCGTAGTAAGGTTAAAAGGAGGAGACCCATTTGTATTTGGACGCGGGAGCGAAGAAAAAAAATATGCCTGTGCACACGGGGTAGAAGTAGAAGTAATTCCTGGAATTTCTTCAGCTATTTCGGTTCCGGCTTCTGTAGGAATTCCTGTTACAAAAAGACATATAGCCGAAAGTTTTTGGATAATTACCGGGACTACTTCAGGGCATAAGCTTTCTAAAGATGTGACCCTGGCAGCTAAAACTTCTGCAACGGTGGTGATTTTGATGGGAGTGAGTAAACTCGCTCAAATTGTAGCTTTATATAAAAAAGAAGCTAAAGCAGAACTACCAATTGCAATAGTACAAAACGGTACGCGGGAAGATCAAAAACTCGTTGCCGGAAATATTGCCAATATTGAAAACCTGGTAAAAAAATATAAAATAGGAACCCCGGCCATTATAATTATTGGGGAGGTTGTTAAGGAATGTGAGGCTTATAAAACAGGAGTGAACAATACAGAAATTGATAAATTTATCTTTCAGAATCTTAATTACCTCAATTTACCCCAAACTGCATAATTATAGTTGATATTTAACTAGGCTTTTCCTGGATACGTTTTTCAAATGCTGACTTTGGGGCTTCACAAAGTGAACAAACGTAGGTTTCGGGAAGTTTATCAAAGCTGGTGCCGGCTGGTATTTCCTGAGTAATGTCACCAAACTTTGCTTCGTAAATACTGAGACAGGCCGCACATTGCCAGATTTCTTTTTTCAATTTCTCTTTCTCTGATTTTGATTCTGGTAACTTTCTGGCCTTTTCTTCTTTCTCACCCAATTGGCTAAAGTACATTTTACTTAATTCTATGAGCAAACCGGGCAATTCAACTTTGTCCACATCCTGAACATGAATCACATAATTACGGGTATTAGGATCAAAATTTTGAGCATAAAGTAAATTATAGGTGTCACGTACTCCAATCTCATTTAGAATTTCTGGTGCTTGATTTTTTTCAATTACCACAGCAGTAAAATAGTTGCTTTTTTTGGTTGAATCAAAAATCCCGAAAGTCAATCCATAGGTGCTAATATCCTTTTGATCAAAATTTGAAACCAGGTATTTTTTTAGGTTTGCGGCTTCTTCGTTATCTACCGGAATATGCCAATTTAGCTCTAACATAGAATGCCTCACATTAATTCCGTTTTTTCCCAGAAATTTCTCCCATTCAAGTTTGGTGTTTATTGGGATTCCTTTTACAATCAAAGATTTCCAGGGGGTAATTGAAATTTTTCCAATTTTAGACTCAGCGCATAAATCACACATTTCTTTGAGAAAACTGGTGTAATATTTATTATTTCGCCAATATAGTCCCAGCCAATAATTATCCATTCCAATCTTATTCATTCCCTCGTAATACGGAAAAGGTTGATATGGGATTTCCAGAGATTTATCAATTGTTCTATTATTGGTTTCAAGAGAATCACTTAGCAAATTGAAAATCATCTCTACCTCCTCTGGTTCTTCCTGGAGCAATTCTTCAATTCCATAAACAATTTCTCCCACGTCCCAGGTATAAATAAGCGCAGGATATACCTGCATTTTTTGCCATTCTGGTAGCCTGATGTACAGGTACCAATAATCTTCGTGTTCTGATGCTATAAAATTTAGATGACCGGTAAATAATGGGACCAGGCGTTGTTTAGGATCTGTAATATTTACTTTTAAATTTGGAGGAATTCTAAATTGTTCCAGCACATATAAATAACGGTCTCCGGTAAGCCAAGGTGTTCCCGAAAAAATATCTGCAGCTACATAAGAAGAAACTATATTTTCAGCTCCCTCAGTTTTTGGCGGAATTATTTGATATTTATTTTCAGCAGAAAAATTTTCAACTTCAACATCTTTGGTAATCAAAATATCCTGGCGGGACCCCAGCGAAATAGAATCTGAACCCGATGCCTCAGCTAATTCTACAATTTCCTTTAATTCTGCAGGTGATAAAACTCCTCCTTTTATAATTATTCTTGTGAATGATTTTTTCATAAATATTCTAATTAATTTAAACTGAAGCCAGAGCTATGCGAAAACTACCCGGCCACCAAAAGTTCCCTAACTTCGGTTTTACAACTTCCGCAGCCTAACCCGGCACCGGTTTCTTTGCAAAGTGTTGTAAAATCTTTATTTCCATTTTTAATGGCTTCCTGTAAGTTTCCGGCACCAACCTGGCTGCATGAGCATACAAGTTTTCCCTTTACCGGTTTACTGTTTCCTGAACCACGTAATAGCGTATCGCGCTTATCTGCCAGTTCCATTTTACTTTCAATAAGCGTTTTAAATTGAGCAAATTCATTTTTATCACCCATTAAAATGGCCCCAACAAGCAGATCATTTTTTACAATGCATTTTTTATAATATCGCTTACTAACATCGGTAAATACAATTTCCTCGTAAGCAGGGTCGTTCTCGGGTACATTTATATCTCCCACACTACAGAGGTCCAGGTTTTTAAATTTCAGGATATTCATTAGTACCGAACCCCTGTAAATACTGCCAACATCGCCAGCTAAAAAGTTAGAAAGAACCTCGGCTTGCTCTTCGGCAGCAGAAGTGATACCAAATAACTGACCTTTATACTCAGCAATTTCACCAATTGCAAATATATCTGAATTAGAGGTTTGTAAATGCTCGTTTACTTTTACGCCTCGCCCACAAATGAGACCGCTTTCCTTAGCAATTTCAATATTTGGCCGTGTGCCAATGGCATAGGCAATGGCGTGTGCATTAAGGATTTTCCCACTTTTGAGACTAATAGTTAATTCTCCGGGATTTTCCTCATCATCAAAAACAGTACTTACTTCATTATCAAAATAAATATTTATTCCACGTTCCTGAACATCCCTGGCCAGGAGTCTGCTGGAGAGTATATCAAGCTGGCGCTCCATGAGGCGGGATGAACGTTGTACTATGGTAATATTTACATGCTCTTTTTGCAATGCTGCCGCGAGCTCTAAGCCAAGCAAGCCACCACCAACAATCACCACGTGTTGTTCCTCTGGTGGTAAACCGGTATTTTCCAGGTAGGTTTTAAATTCATCGGCATCTGCTTTACTTCTCATGGTAAATCTTCCTGGAGAATCCAGTTGAGCATCTTTTGGAACAAATGCCCGACTACCTGTAGCAATAATCAATTTATCAAAATGATGTTTATTCCCCCGGTGATCTGTTACCAATTTTTCGTTTTTATCTATTTTGGAAATAGAACAGGCTTTATGAAGTTGAAGATTTAATTTTCCCAATTCAACTTCCTTAATTTTTAAAAGTTTTTCCCAGCTTAGTTCTTCCGTAACATATTCTGGTAGTAAAACACGATTGTAAAACGGATGTGCTTCTTCTGAAAATACGTGCAACACATCATCACTATTATGGTCGCGATAATTTTGAACAAACCGAAATGCAGCAGCTCCTGCACCAATAATTATTATTTTTTCTACCGGTTTTTTATATTTTGAAACCGAAACCCTGGTAAATTTGAAATCGGGTTCTTTTGATTGCGGATCAACCTGATTAAAAGTGAGGTTATTCGCCCGGTTAAGGTCAATTTGTAATTGTTTACCCCAA
This sequence comes from uncultured Salegentibacter sp., assembly GCF_963972535.1. NCBI lineage: Bacteria > Pseudomonadati > Bacteroidota > Flavobacteriia > Flavobacteriales > Flavobacteriaceae > Salegentibacter > uncultured Salegentibacter sp. The sequence goes on along the minus strand of NZ_CAXAVR010000035.1, from coordinate 18,105 downwards.
TGCATTGGTAAAAACAAAACGCCAGGTCTTACGTCTTTAGTGATTTTTGCGCGTAGCCTAACATTTCCATTTTCACTTTCTACTTCCACGACTTCGCCATTTTTGATGAAATTCTTAATCCCATCTACCGGATTTATCTCTAATACAGGGGAAGAATAATGGGTTCGAAGTCGGGAAACCTTTCCGGTTTTGGTCATACTATGCCATTGATCCCGAACTCTTCCCGTTGTAAGGATTAATGGGAATTCTTCATCGGGTGGTGTAGAGGTGTTATTAATTGAAGCGGGAATATTAAAAATCGCTTTTTTAGATACGGTGTAAAATTGATGGTCTTCAAATAACCTCTTAGTGCCGGGATGGCGATATTCAGGTACTGGCCATTGAATACTCCCTTCGTTTTTGAGACGATCGTAATTAAGATGGGAAATATCAATATTAGTTCCTTTAGTCATTTCGCAGTATTCCGCGTAAATTTCTTTTGTAGAATTATAGTTAAATTCAGAAAAGCCCATTCTTTGCGCGAAATCACAAAAAATTTCCACATCGGCGCGAGCTTCTCCGGGTGGGGTGAGGGCCTTCGGTAAGTAAGAAATTCGTCTTTCAGAATTGGTCATTGTGCCTTCTTTCTCCATCCAGCTAGCGGCAGGTAATACTAAATCGGCATATTCCAGGGTGTCAGACTTATGCGAGATTTCCTGGACTACCACAAATTTGGCTTTTTTTAGTGCTGCTTCAGCTTTGCGAACATCGGGGAGGCTCACCATAGGATTTGTACAGGCAATCCAAACCGCTTTTAATTTTCCGTTTTCCAGGGCATCAAACATTTCAGTTGCTGTATATCCCGGTTTTTCTGAAATTTTATCCACTCCCCAAAAATCAGCCACTTCCTGCCTGTGATCAGGGTTATTTAAATTTTTATGAACTGCTAATAAACTCGCCATTCCGCCAACTTCCCGGCCACCCATGGCATTAGGTTGCCCTGTAAGAGAAAAAGGGCCATTACCGGGTTTTCCAACTTTTCCGGTTATAAGAGAAAGGTTAAGCAGTGCAAAATTTTTATCGGTTCCCACAGAACTTTGATTAAGCCCCATAGCCCACATACTAATAAAGCCTTTAGAGCGACCTATCATTTCAGCTGCTTCTTTAATCTCTTCTACAGGAACGCCACATTCCCTGGCGGCTTTTTTAAGAGAAAGTGAATAGGCCTGTTTTTTATAATCCGGGAAATTCTCAGTATGCGCTTTTATAAATTTTTTATCGATATAACCTCTTTCAATTAAGCGGCGGCCAATGGCATTAAACAGAATAATATCTGTGCCGGGTATAAGTTGAAGGTGAAGGTCGGCGAAACGTGCAGAATCCGTTCTACGGGGGTCTACCACAATCACTTTTACTTCATCGGGGTTTTCTTCTTTATGCTTTTCAAGTCTTCTAAAGAGAATAGGATGGCACCAGGCAGGGTTTGCACCGGCGATTAAAAAACAATCGGCCAGTTCAATATCATCATAAGAAACCGGCACTGAATCTTCCCCGAAAGTTTTTTTATAAGCCACTACCGCCGAGCTCATACATAAGCGGGAATTGGTATCAATATTATTTGTACCCAGAAAACCTTTAGTGAGTTTATTCGCAATGTAATATTCCTCTGTAAGGCATTGTCCCGAAACGTAGAATCCCACACTATCAGGTCCATATTTTTGGATAAGGGTTTTGAAGACGCGGGCAGCGCGATCAAGTCCCGTGTCCCAGCTTACCCGTTCACGTGGATGGGATTTACTCCAACGCATTTCGGGATGCATAATCCTGTCAGAAACATTGTTCGCAACATAATCAAGGTTCATCCCTTTAGAACAAAGCATTCCGCGGTTTACGGGATGGTCTTTATCACCTTTAACCGTAATTTTATTATCGAAGCTTTTTTTGGCTATAATACCACAGCCTACGCCGCAATAAGAGCAGGTGGTTTTAAATTCTTCTTGTTGTATTTTTTTCATAAACTCAGCGACAAAATATACTTAAACGCTGGTTATTAAGCGCTTATAATTTATTAAAAGAATGGATTATTTCTGCTAAATCCTTATAAAACAGGGGTGATTATTATAGGATTTTTAAGCGTTCTGATGCCTTAATTCTAATGCCGCTTCTTTTTCATCTTCCTTAGAAAACCGAATGGCTAAACTAATAAGACCTGCGGCCAGAATACTAAAACCAATCCAAAGAAATGCGTCTGAAATAGCTGCGGAAGATGCCGAAGCCCTTGCTGCTTCTACAATTTCATTATTTCGGCCTTCATTAGCCGCAATTGCTGCTTCTTCGGCAGCCACCGATTTAATTTTTAGGAATAAAGCTGCGAAAAATGCTCCTACATTTCCGCCGGCCCCTACGATTCCAGAAATTGAACCTATAGCTTTTTTATTAATAAAAGGCACCACGGCGAAAGTAGCGCCCTCAGCCATTTGCACCGCCAAACTGAATGCAGTGAGGAGAACAATGGCAATAATAAGGCTCCCGGCCATGGAGAATAGCGAAAGTATAATACCTTCAGCAATTAGAATTAGGGTGAGAAAGAATACCCGGCCTTTTAATCCGCCTTTTTCTCCCGATTTATCGCCAAAATATCCACCCAGGGTCCTGGCAAAAAGATTCATAAGTGCAAAGCCTAAAATAATGTTTCCTGCTGTTACCCGTTCCAAGTTAAAAGTATCTTGTAAATAGCTGTCCATGGTACCGTAAACCGTAAGTTCTATACCAAAACACACAGCGTAAACTACAAAGAGTATCCAGACACGATAATCTTTAATAGCGGTTAAAAAGCCATTTTTGTCTTTCTTAACCGGAATTCTTTTTCCCGATTTTTTTAGGTCTGAAAAATTTCCTTCCGGGGTGTCTTGTGTGAAAAAATAATAGACAAAGCCCATACTGAAGCATACAAGTCCCGCTACAATCATTGCATAACGCCAAACCTCGGTTTCTGCCACTCCAAACGCAACGAGACCAGCAGCTATTAAAGGCATTCCCAACCTATTTGCGCCTCCACCCAGGTTGCCCCAACCGGCTGAGGTTGCATTGGCCGTGCCTACTACGTTAGACGCAAACATTAAAGACGTATGTACTTGCGTAATTACAAACGAAGCTCCTATGAACCCCATAAATAATCGACAAAGTTGAAATTGTAATGGCGTTTGTACCAGGCCGCAGAGTATGGTGGGAATGGCTCCTAACATTAATAACCAGGTATAACAGAGCCTGGGGCCGTATTTATCACATAACTTACCAATTAACAGGCGGGCAAACACTGTTCCCGATACCGCGAGGATAATAGCGTTCCATTTTTGGGAGGGGCTAAGACCTAAATCTTTTTCTACCTGCGGCATAAAAGGCACTATTCCAAACCAGGAAAAAAAACAGATAAAAAAGGCAAATGCCGAAATCCAAAAGGTTCTTATTGGAATACTTTTTAAATTTCTTAAATCTAATTTTGTTGCTTTACCAGTGATCACATCCTTCATAATACTTAGTTTTATGATCTAAAATTAAGTATAAATACTTAAAAAAATAAGTAAAAATGAATTAATGCGAAAATTAGAAAATTGAGCCTTTAGAATTATAAAATTTTAAAAATAGGATGTTCAAAATATTAATCTATAGGTGATAGAAGTATTCCTGGAGGTGCGAACAGTAAGGAAGTTTAAATTTCGGGATAATTATTTGGAGAGGGGAAATTCCTTAAATTAATTTTAGCTCCCGGGATTTATGCGTGAGTTCCATAAGATTTTTTACTTCTAATTTTTTCATCAAATTAAACCGGTGAGCTTCTGCAGTTCGTTTACTTATATTAAGTTCATCGCCAATTTCCTGGTTGTTTTTTCCTTTTAAAATAAGTTGAAGAATTTGTTTCTCTCTTTTGGTAAGAATATTAAGGGCCGGGTCTTGCTCCGGGGAGCTTGTCTCTAAGCTTTTTCCAGAATTCCCATTCACAAAATTGTTTACGATAATTGCAGAAATATCGCCACTAAAATATTTTCCACCGTCGGCAATCTTATTAATGGCTTTAAGAAATTCTTCTTTGCTGGAGCCTTTAAGTAAATAACCATCTGCGCCGGCTTCTACGCATTGTACTACGTATTCGGTAGAATCGTGCATGGAAAGAACCAATGTTTTTACTTCAGGAAAATCTTTTTTTACTCTTTTAACTACTTCAATCCCGTTTAGCTCGGGCATTCTAATATCAACGATTAGTAAATCGGGAGCGTCTTTTTCAATAATTTCAAGGGCCTTTTTACCATTCGCTGCTTCATTCACCACACTTAGGTTTTCTTCATTTTCCAGTAAGGCAATAATACCATCGCGTACCAGTTCGTGATCATCGGCTAAAAGAATTTTGGTTTGCCCCATAATATTTGTGTTTTATACGTACGAAAATACGCATTTTTAAATAGAAGTCTAATCTTGTTTTAGGGGAAGATTCAGCGTTACCCGTGTGCCTTCCCCGGGAGAAGAATTAATAAACAATCGGCTGTCTATAAATTTTACACGTTCTTTCATAAAAGTAAGTCCCATCCCACGATTGCCGCTTTTTTCTGAAGCAATACTTTCCGGGTCAAAACCTTTACCATTATCCTCAATACTAATACTTAAAATTTCTTTGCTATGGCTTACACTTACAATAATATGAGTAGATTCGGCATATTTTATGGCATTATTTACGGCTTCCTGGGTAATGCGATAAAGATTAATTTCAGTAATATTTCCCAGGCGCTGTGAAAAACCGGTTTTATTAAATAAAATAATATTTTTTCCGGTGAGTTTTGAAAGTTCTTCTGTGAGTTTTTGTAGCGCCGGTACAATTCCATGGTCTGTGAGTTCCGGTGGGGTGAGGTTGAAAGTAGCAGCGCGAACTCCCTGAATAATTCTTGTACTTAATTCCTTTAAACTTTCAATTTTGCTTTCGGCTTTTTCAGGATATTTAAAATCTATGCTTTCAAGGTTATATTTAAGTCCGGTTAGCATTTGGCCAATTCCGTCGTGAATATCTTTTGCAATTCGGTTCTGCTCGTTTTCCTGGTTTTCAATGATTTTTTTAGCAATTAAACCCTGTTGCCGCATTTTTTCTTCGTAACTCTTTCTCGTAAGTTCTTCAATTTTTAGCTGGGCTTCTTTATTTTTGGTGATATCTACGCCAATAATGGTAAGTTCGGTTTTATCTTTTTCGGGTTGAAAAGGAACGATAGATAATTCAAGCCAAATATCTTTTTTGTTTTTGGTAGTAGCTTTTACTTCCCCCTGCCAGCCAGATCTTTTATGGGCTGAAATGAGTTTTTCAATATTGAGTTGTTCATTTTCTTTAGGTGATAAAATTTCAGAAAATTTAGTCTCCATATTAAATTTTTTATACTGAAATAGCTTCGAAAACCGATCGCCTATATGCAAAACATCGCCATTTGGGGTAATTCGGGCAAAAAGTAAAATTTGATCCATTGCCTGGCCAAGTGCACGTAATTCTTTAACCGATTTTTCACGAGCTTCGCTTATGGCATCTGCATCACGCGCCATTTTTACGGCCCGGGATTCTGCGTGCATCAGGTTTTTAATATTGGTTTTAACCCCTTTAGCTGTTGGTAAGAAGATGAAGAAGAATTCAAGTAATAAAATTGACAGAGTGAAAATTGTTAAAAATAATTCCAGGTTTTGTAATTGTTCCACCCGTGTATGTGCCTCTTCATCATATTGGTTTACTATAGCCTCCATAAGACCAAGAAAATCGTCCTCATTTTCTTTGATTTCAGTAATTTCAGCTGAAAAATCTTCTACAGGACGTCCCGGATTTTCATCTATTTTCAGCAGTAATCTTTGCGATGCAGCCCTAATTCTCTCATAATAAGGCTGAATTTTACTGAATTTTTCTTCAATTTCATCACTTTGTGCGGAAGCAATATTTAAACTGTCACCCCCATGTTTTAAAACTTCGTGAGAATGCGTCCAGCGAGTAAGGCTTTCTTCGAGGTTTTGGGCAATTTTTTTGCGCTCGTTTATGCTTACGGTTTCAAGAAGTAAAAGGCTCTCTTTGGTGAGCTTTTGGCTCAACATTCTTTGGCGACCCGAGATATTGATAAGTTTAGAATCTCCTTCCTGTTCTTCAAGGAATTTACCGATAAATAACTGACTTATAATTACCGAAAGCGCAATGGCTGTTAGTGCCAGAATGTATAGCTTTCTAAGTTTTATAAAGGTATGTTGGTCTAGAGAGCTAGGTGACGCCATTATTTATTTTAAAGCTTCTTGTATTAAAGTTTCACTATGTGCGGAAAGGGGAAGTTTTAGGGCGGCTTTATGCCCTTCAGGAGACATTTTAGCCCAGGTTTTTTTTACAATGTCTATTATTTTATCATCATTATGTTTTGCCGCAAAATTTTCAAAATAATGTTCAAGAAAAACCAGGCACACCACATCTTCCATAATTTGAGAACCTTCGTCTTTTTTAATCTGCTTTTTCTTGATTAAAAATGAAACCCGATCTCGAAAATCTTTATCATAACCCACTTCTTCCAAAATTTCATCTGTAATTTTAGCGTGGGTTCTTTTGAGACCTTCGCGCCATTTTAAATATCCAATTCTATTTTTTGGATAGTTGTCTCGAGGAACTGTCCACCGACAAATATGCTGCGCACGTACTGCAATTTGTAATTCTTCGGAAGCCTGCGGATGAAAATCCAATAACTTATCTGTCATTCGTTGTGAATACAATAATTCTTTCGGAAATTCTTTTCCGTTTGCTATTTCCAAATTAGGATCTTGAGCATTTTTATTGTCTATACGTTGTATGGCTTCCTGGAATTTACTCATTGGGAGGTATCTTAATCTATAAAACCAATATAGACATTTTCTGCTTCAATTTTTACCGGATAGACTGCAATTTTGTAATCTTCACCATTAAGATTATTCCCGTCTTTTAAGGAAAAGGTTTTTTTGTGCATAGGGCAGGCCACTTTGGGAATTCCCTCTTTATCGCCTATCATTCCTCGGGAAAGAACCATTTCCAATTTATGCGGACAAAGATTTTGGCAGGCATACCACGTGGATTCCCGGGTAAAATTAAATACCGCAATTTGCTTGTTTTTATATTTTATACAGGCTCCGCCATTTTCGGGAAAATCTTTGGCTTTCCCCACATTCACCCATTTGAGCACTTCTGGTGCAGATACACTTTGATACTGAGCTAATAATTCTTGCATGGTTTTTAAAGTTTGAAATTAGAAGTTGGTTTGAAACAGGAAAACTTAGGTCCAGCCTCGAGGCATTTTTTGGTCTCGAAGCGGGACATAACTAATATTATCATCACCTTCATCTGAATTGACAAAGTGTTTAAAACGCTTCATCATTTCAGGATCTTCAATTGCCTGCTTCCATTCGCATTCGTAATTGGTTATTAGACTCTGCATTTCTTTTTCAAGATCTTCGGCGATTCCTAAAGAATCTTCAACTACTACTTTTTTAAGATATGCAATTCCACCGTCTAATTTCTCCAACCAGGGCGCAGTTCGCATAAGTGGCGCGGCGGTACGTATGTAATACATCAAAAATCTATCAAGGTATTTTATAGTAGTTTCATCGTCTAAACCTTCAGCGAGTAAAATTGCGTGTTTTGGGGTGGCGCCTCCATTTCCACATACGTATAAATTCCAACCAGATTCTACAGCAATAATTCCAAAATCTTTTCCGCGTGCTTCAGCACATTCCCTAATACAGCCCGAAACACCACCTTTTAATTTATGAGGAGAACGCAGACCGCGATAGCGTTCTTCAATTTGAATGGCAAAACTTACGCTTTCATGCATCCCAAAGCGACACCAGGTAGAACCTACACAGCTTTTAACGGTTCTTAGCGATTTTCCGTAGGCGTGGCCGCTCTCAAAACCGGCATCAATTAATTCTTTCCATATTTCGGGCAGTTGATGCAATTCGGCGCCAAAAAGATCTATTCGTTGCCCACCGGTAATTTTTGTATAAAGGTCAAATTTCTTGGCTACGGCGCCTATAGTCATTAATTTATCGGGTGTAATTTCTCCGCCCGGAATGCGTGGAACTATAGAATAAGTTCCATTTCGCTGAATATTGGCTAAAAATTTATCATTACTATCCTGGATAGTCACCTGTTTATTGGCAGTTTCCATAGTAATACTCGCAAAAATTGAAGCCAGAACCGGCTTACATTTTTCGCAGCCATGTCCTTTTCCGAAAAGATTTAATGCTTCATCAAAATCTTTTACTTTATTAATCTTTACCAAATCAAAAAGTTCCTGGCGGTTAAAATCAAAATGTTCACAAATCACCTCTTTTACTTCTTTTCCGAGAGATTTCATGGTAGCATTAAAGAGATCTGTTACCATAGGTTTACAACCACCACAACCTGTAGAGGCTTTAGTTTTGGCCACCACATCTTCCATAGAGCAGCATTCTCCAGCTTCCAGTGGTTTACAGATATCTCCTTTTGAAATAGCTTCGCAGGAGCAAATTTGTGCAGAATCTGGTAACTCGGTTACCGAACCAAGGCTTGAGTTTTCGCCCCCGCGGCTTCCCAAAATAAGATCTTCAGGATTCTCTGGGAGTTTCATTGCGTTGATGTATATCTGAAATAGATTTTGATAATCTGAAGTATCGCCAACTAAAATTCCACCAAGCAGTTTTGTGCCATCGCGGGATACGTTGATTCGTTTATAAATTCCGCTTTGCTTGTTTTCGTAGGTAATGGCAGAAACTTCTTCATTTTCAATAAACGGATCGCCAAAACTGGCTACATCGGTGCCAATTAATTTTAGCTGGGTAGACATATCTATATGAGCGGCCATAGTTTTATCGCCCCCACAAATTTGAGAAACGGCAACCTCGGCCATATTATATCCCGGCGCAACAAGACCGTAGATAGCGTTATTATAAAGCGCAGCCTCCCCAATGGCATAAACGTTTGTTGCTGAAGTTTCCATCTTATTATTAACAAATATGCCACCGCGCTCGCCAGTTTTAAGTCCTCCAGATTTTGCAAGTTCATCCCGGGGCCTAATTCCGGCAGAAATAATAAGCATATTGGTCTCGTGCCTGGAGCCATCGGAAAACGTAAGCGCATCAATTTCCTCTTTACCGCTAATTTCTGAAGTAGCTTTATTGATTAAAATTTTAATACCTAAATTTTCTATTTTACGAATAAGGGTATTACTACCAGCTTCGTCTAATTGTCTTGGCATTAACCGGGGCGCAAATTCTACCACGCTGGTTTCAAGACCAAGTTCTTTGGCTGCGTTTGCCGCTTCCAGGCCTAAAAGTCCGCCGCCTAATACAGTGGCTTTAGATTTATTGCTCTTCTGAAGTTTTTTTGCATAGGTTTTTATTGCATCTAGATCTTCTGTAGTACGATACACAAAAACCCCGGCTTTTTCTGAACCTTTTATAGGTGGAATAAATGGGGAAGAACCCGTTGCCAGTACAAGGTAATCGTAGCTTATTTTTTCACCTTTATAGGTGATAACTTCTTTTTCTTTGGTATTAATTTCTGAAATAAGCGAAGAAGTACGTAGTTTAATTTCATGATCTTTATACCAGCTTTTGGACGCCAGAAGTAATTCATCTTTTCCTTTCTCAGAAAAATATTCGCTAAGGTGAACACGATCGTAAGCCGGACTCGGTTCTTCCCCAAACACCTCTATTTGATAGTTTTCTCTATCAGGTCTGGTTACCAGTTTTTCACAAAATTTATAACCAACCATCCCGTTTCCTACTACAACTATTTTCTTCATAACTACGTAAGTTTAATTCAAATTTAAATAAAAATACGTATTAATACGTATTGAATTGAATTTTCTGCGTAGAAAAACGGAATTAAGAAAAATAGCCGCTTATAAATAAAAAATCGGTATTATTTGAAGTTTATAATGATTTTTAGTGAAATCTAATAATTTGAAGGGTGGCTTAGTATTTTTATTATTACCGATTATTTTTAGAATTTGTTAAAAGTTTAATTAAGAGTCGAGATTTAAATGTTCTAGGCTTTATCTCGAAATTTAATCAATGTTTCCCTATAAGAGCTTCGGGAGCTTGGTTCGAGGTAGTTTATTTTTGATAGAGAAAAAGCTACAAAAAAAATGAGCCTGATAAGTTACCGGGCTCATTTAAAAAATATTTCAAATTATCCAGAGTTTATGTGTTACTTTCTGGACTATAATTTTTTACTAATAATCAGAATAATCGGTAGGATATAAATAGTGAATATCTATTTTAGAAACATTGCCTTGGTATTCGGGAATAGCTTCCATTTTCTTCCATACGGGTGAGTTGCCAAAGCTTTCCCAGTGCTCATCTCTTGATTCCTGGTCGCTAAATGTTGTGAGGTACATAAGATTTGGCATATGGGGCCCTGCTATCACTTCACCATAAAATACAGCATTAAAATCCAATTCATCAAAAAGCTTTATTTCCCCTCCTTCATTAAACATTTTTATCTTATTCTTCAGCAAAGCTTCGGTTGAGGATTGATAACTTCTTAGTTCATAAACCCGGTCTTTTTTTGGCCCCTCAATTGCTGAAGGTTTCATTACCGGCATATCTTTAAATGCTTTTAGCAAAATGGTACTCATCCTTTTATAAGGTGGATTATCATTTGAACCCGATATATAATCACCATCTTTTTGCTGAAAAACTTCTGAATTCTGAAAGGCTTTATTTTTTGACGCAAATTCCTCTAAAGAAGTATAAGGAATCAACACATACAGTTTATTTAGGCTGTCGGCCTTGGGTTTGAAAACACCAATATTTTTCACTCCTAAATCCTTTAAGCCGGGGAGTAGTGCGTTTTGAAGGTAATTTTCGGTCTTTTCTACCTGATCGTGGTTTTCGAATTCATAAACCTTGAGTTCATAATATTCCTGTTCTTGAGCCTGGTTCACCAAAGGAGCGATAATTAAAAGGAACAGGGGAAGTAAAGTCTTAAAATTGGGAGCATATTTCATCATGATATATTTAAAAGGTCAGGAAATCGATTTTAGCAAAGTAAAGGTTTTTAAAATTATCAAAAAAAAGCGGCTGCTATCTTGTTTCCTAGTTTCTTTCTGGGTATTCTTTTAATTACTTAGTGATTACCTAATTTTTAATCCCAATCCAATAGGCGTTTTTCCCCTTCTATATTTTTAATATCAGTAATATCCTGAGACATTTCAATTACACCTTTATAGTTTTTCTGTGCATCACGAACAGCAAAGTACCTAATGTAGATAAGCCGACCTTTAAAATTGATCCAAAAAGATGATTCACTTTTTGTTCCTTTTCTAAATTCTTCCAGAATTTTTAAAACAGTACCTACACTTTTTGGAGGATGACAAAATTTTACTTCCCGGCCAATAATACCCGCACTTCTAGGAAATACGCGTTCTTCTCCACGATTGTAAAATATCACTTTGTCATTTTCATCTACATAAGTAAGGTCTAACGGCATAGTTTTAAGAAGCAGGTTTACCTGGTCAACCGTCATATAACCCTCATCGTAATGGGCGGTATTCTCTAACGAAAATGAAAGCTCTCTTTTGGTGAAATCCCGGCTGGGATGTATATATTCCTTATTAGGAAAGGCTGGTGGAACCTGCGGTAGCATCCAACCTATTTCTTCTTCTCCCACACGTACTTTGGTCCAATCTTCTTCTGTTAGTATTTTTAGAGCGTTTGGAAATAATGTTGTTTCTTCAATTAATAACAATCTAAAAATTCCGCTGATAAGATATTGTACGTCCTGGTCTATTTCTTCTATTTCCCTTGCTTCAATTTTTTTCCTCAATAATCTAAATTGCTCTCTTAAAGTGTCGTGAAAAGACCACATTCCCTGTGACGGGCCGTTCCATCCTTTTTGTTCCAGGAAAGGAAATAGTTGGTTCTCTTTTCTCTCAAAACGTCTTTCTATAGATTGCAACTGATTGAAAATATTATAGAACTTTTGATATTCAGCCGTGGGATCTGTATTTTTTAGTTCTTCAGTAAGTAATTTTATCAATTCTTGTTCCTGAAAATATACACTTACCGGGTGTCCTGCAGCTAGTTTAGAAGTATCAATCGTATCATTCATTTTTGTAAAATTTAATTTTTACAAAGAAAGATTTTAAGGCATACACAAATTTATGATCGCAATCACATTGCAGAAATTTGTATAAATAGCTGTAATAACTGAATTTTTCAAAATAGAAAAATTCAGAAACGATAAGAAATTCCTTTTTTCTGATTAGGGTCATAAATCGCAGAATAAAATCCTATTAATTTTACTCTATAATCGAGATTAAATGCATCGGGGTTTACTTTGCAAATTTATTAACCGTTTACGGTGAGTGCCTAAGTTTGCTGTGAGGTAGCTTAATTCAAATATATTCATCTGAAAGTTTCAGAAGAATAGATTTTCAAAAGATTCTGAATTCTTTTTTCTCTAAAAACCATCATAATGAGTGTGTTAACGGAAAATAAATTATCACCACAAGAAGAAATTTCAATATTAAAAAACACGAAAAATGCCGTTATCCTGGCTCATTATTATCAGGAACCGGAAATCCAGGAGATCGCTGATTTTGTCGGAGATAGTCTGGAGCTGGCCAAAAAAGCTGCTACCACAAATGCTGATATTATTGTTTTTGCCGGCGTACATTTTATGGCTGAAACTGCCAAAATCCTGAATCCGTCTAAAAAAGTTCTTTTACCCGATCTTAACGCGGGTTGTTCTTTAGCTGAAAGTTGTCCTCCTGAAGCTTTTCAGCAATTAAAAGATAAGTATCCCGATCACGTGGTGGTCACTTATATTAATTGTTCTGCTGAAATTAAGGCAATGAGTGATGTGGTTTGTACCTCCTCTAATGCCGAAAGAGTGATAAATTCCATTCCTTTAGATAAACCAATCATTTTTGCACCCGATAAGAATCTTGGCCGGTATTTAATAGAAAAAACCGGCAGGAAAATGTTACTCTGGGATGGCGCGTGTATTGTTCATGAAGCTTTTTCTATAGATAAATTGCTGGAATTGTACGCAAAGTATCCTTCGGCTAAAATTATAGCTCATCCGGAATCAGAAGAACATATTCTTAAAATTGCAAATTACATAGGGTCAACTTCGGGAATGCTCAATTTCGTAAAATCCAGTGATCAGGATACTTTTATTGTAGCTACCGAAGCAGGAATTCTACATCAAATGCAAATGGATGTACCTGATAAAACCTTGATTCCGGCACCGGCAAAAGAAGATAATAGCTGTGCCTGCAGTGAATGTGCTTTTATGAAAATGAACACGCTACAAAAATTATACAACTGTTTAAAGGATGAATCGCCCGAAATAGTACTGGCAGAAAGCCTGATGAAAGCTGCTCACAGGCCAATAAAACGTATGATGGAACTGTAAATTATGAAAACAGATGTTTTAGTTATAGGTTCAGGAATTGCCGGGTTATCATTTGCAATTAAGGTAGCTGCAGCAAAACCAGATGCCATTATTCACGTGCTAACAAAAAGTAATAATGACGTTGGGAATACTACTAAGGCGCAAGGTGGGATTGCGGTAGTTCTCGATAAAATAAGGGATAGTTTTGAACAACATATAGAGGACACCATGAAAGCCGGCAAAGGCATAAATGATCCCGAAGTCGTAAAATTGGTAATTTCTCAGGCCCCGGAGAGATTGTACGAACTTATTAACTGGGGGACCAGCTTTGACGCAAATGAACTGGGAGAACTTGAACTGGGACTGGAAGGCGGACATTCACAAAAACGAATTGTTCATCACCAGGATCTTACCGGGAAGGAAATGGAGACTAAATTGCTTCAAAAAGCAGCATCTTATTCAAATATTATTTTTTGCGATCATTATTTTGTGACCGATTTAATTTTGAAAAAAGAAGAATCTACTACAACCTGCATAGGAGTAAGGGCGATAGACAGGCAAAAGGCTGAAGTGGTAAGCATCAGCTCTCGCGTTACATTTTTGGCCACCGGCGGAAGTGGAAGAATATTTCAAAATACTACAAATCCTTCAGTTGCAACAGGAGATGGAATTGCAATGGCGTACAGAGCTGGCGCAGAAATATTAAACATGAATTTTATTCAATTTCATCCCACAGCCCTTTATACTAAAAACCAGCATTCTTTGTTCCTTATTTCTGAAGCGATTAGAGGTTTTGGAGCATATGTAATTGACAGTGCCGGAAATAGATTCCTTTTTAAATATGATGCTAACGGAGAACTGGCAACCCGCGATATAGTTTCTGAAGCGATTATGAAAGAGCTGCAACAATCGGGTAAAGAATCGGTATTTCTTGATTGCCGCCACCTTGAAGCAGAAGCTTTCAAAAGTCATTTTCCAACCATTGTACAATATTGCCTGGACGAAGGAATAGATTTTAAAAAAGATCTTCTCCCTATTGTACCAGCCGCTCATTACCAGTGCGGTGGAATTCAGGTAGATAAATTTTCCAGAACCAGCATTAATAAACTTTATGCCTCGGGAGAATGTGCACACACCGGTTTGCATGGCGCCAACCGGTTGGCTTCAAATTCTTTGCTGGAAGCTCTTGTATTCTCTCACCAGGCCGCAGGTAATGTGGTAGAAAAGTTGGATTCAATTCCGTTAGAGGAATGTGAGCAGGAAGTGATTCTTCAGATTGATGCAAGCAAAGAAGAAAATGATATTCTAAATAATTTCGAAAAAGAGCTAAATCGACTCATGAGCTATAATTTGCTTTATACTTCCGAAGAAAATGAAAAGCAGATAGTATTATCGAAATTGAAATTTGTAGATGAAAAACTTGAAAAACTATGTAATAATAGTAACCCGGAATTTTTTGAGCTAAAAAATATGATTCAAACAGCCAAGATTGTACTTGAACACGCAATTAAAAGCAAGTTTTTGAATAAAAAGGAAACCCATAACTTTTCTATTTGATATCGGGAGCTATCTTTAATTTTTATAAAATTTCAACCTACATATTACCCTGGGTAAGATTATATAGATTGTAACCGAATAAAATAAGGATGGTAAGCAAGGCAATAACAGTAGGAATGGGAATATTATTTACATTTAGAGGAATATGAAAAGGAGCTTTTTTCTTATCTTTTCTGTTTTTATAACGAAACATTAATAATGAAAAATTCACCATTCCAAAAACAATAAAAATAAAAATATTGCTGATGCTGGCCACCATTTTTAAATCTCCCAACAGTCCGAAGGCAATAGCTAAAATTGCTATGGCAATAATGGCGTAATTTGGAGCATTTCCTATACCTGATATGGTTGTAAACTTCTTTAACCAGGTTACCCCGCTATCGCGGGCAACATCATAAAGTAATCTGGAAGTTCCCAATATATTACTTAAAATAGTTTTGCTCGTGGCAAAAAGAGCCACTACAACCAGCCCCGTAGCGCCAAGCCTGCCCCATTTAGTTTCTATTACAGCAGCCAGCGGTCCTTCAGATTCTGCAAGTTTCTGCCAATCTAATACACTTACGGCGCTTATGGCAATTAGAACATACAAAATAAGTACAGCCAAGCCACTTAGAAGTACCCCTTTGGGCATATTCTTTTCGGGATTTTTAGTTTCTTCGGCCATTTTTACCAGATCTTCGAAACCTATATAACTAAAGAAAATTAAAGCACTACCGGCTATAATTCCATTCCAGCCACCTTCATTAAGCTTGGTGAGATCTGTAGAGCCAAACTCGGGAATACAAACTGCAATAACGGCGATAAGTCCCGCCAGGGTTATTACAGTAGCAACCGAATTATAATAAGAACTGTATTTAGCGCCAAAAATATTGAAGAGGGCCATTAACGTAACTATACCTATTACAATTATCCATGCCGGGAAATCCCATAATCTATTTAAATAACTGGCAAAGCTAATAGCTATAGCAGCGGCAGCGACCACACCGGTAAATACCATAAAAATAGACATAAAAAAAGCCGGCTTTTTACCCAGGCTTTGTTTAATATATTCAAAACTCCCACCGGAATCTGGAAACCGACTAACAAATTCGGCATAAGACAACCCCGTTAAAAGAGCTACTGTTGCAGCTATAATAAAACTTAGCCAAAGCATATTGCCGCCAAGTGCTGCTGCTTCCCCAATAATTGCATAAATACCGGCACCTACAATACCACCAATCCCGAACATTAATATGTCCCATAATCCCAGGGACCTTTTTAGTTTCTTTTTTCCCATACTTACAATTTATATTTATTGTAAGAAATGACTAAATGTTTTAACGTCATCTAAGGAAAAAATAACATTCTATTTAAATTTTACGAAATTTTGGAAACGTAATGATTTATGTGCCTTTTATAAAAACCAGTATTGGAGTAAAACTAAGGTTACTACATGATAATCAATAAAATCTATAGATAAATGATAAGTGAAAACAAGGGCTGGAAAATAATTAAGAAATTTCTTCTAAAATTTCTTCTAAAATTTCTTTAGCATAGCTTTTTGATATGGGAATGCGGCTGTTATTAATAATTATTTCTTTGCTATTAAATGCAGTAACACAGTCTTTATTGATTACATAAGAACGATGCACTTGCAAAAATGATGGAGAATTCATTTGTTCTAAAAAATCTTTAATACTGGACCTTATTAATTTTTCAGAATCTTTTAAATGTAATATTAGATATTGATCTTCTTTCTTTGCATATAAAATCTGATCTTCAGAAAGGATGATTTTTTTGTCTTTATCCTTTACTATTATTTGCGCCTTATTTTTTATTTTACTTACAGCTAATTCAACAGCAATATATAAATCCTTATTATTAAGGGGTTTTACCAGGTAACTTGTTGGTGTTGTAGCAATTGCTTTTTTTATGGTCTCTACATCATTAAAAGCTGTTAAATAGATGAGAGGAATATCTAACTGGTTCCCTAACCATATCCCTGTCTGCGGGCCTTCTACTCTAATATCTAAAATAGCAATATCTGGTTTTAAAAGGGCAATCTCGGCGAGTGCGGTTTCTGCATTTGTTGCCATCCCACAAATTTTAAAACCTAAATCCTCCAACGTCTGTTTTAGAAGCTCCTGGGTTATTATTTCATCTTCTAAAATATAGATTTTTATGCTATTCATTTTTCGAAAAAAGTAAGGTTAATTTAAAATTAGTAGTGTTTTCAATCTTTAATTCTCCTTTCAATTGCTTGTTCATCATTCCTATAATTTTCATACCCATAGTTTGTTTCTGGGTTGCCTGTTGGGTAAAATTACCATTGTCAAAATATATAAATACATACTTTTTATCCCGCTGCTGAAAATTTATAAATATTTCGGGATTCTTGGTTTGATGAAAAGCGTGTTTATTTGAGTTATTTATTAGTTCATTTAATAAAAGTGAAAAAGGGGTGGCTTGAGTGACGCTTAAAATGGAACTGTCAATATTTAGATGATACGTAATATTAGTAGGAAAAAGCTTTTTGTAATAAGCAACACAGCTTTCTATATTTTCTTTAACAGAAATAAGATCCTGGTTGCTTGAATTATATAACAGGTTATGAATACCGGCGATAGACTCGATCCTGCTTTGGCTATCCTGTAATTTTACTTTTAATTCTTCATTTTTACTGTTTGCCATTTGCAAACCTAATAGCCCGGAAACAATTTGAAGATTATTCTTAATTCTATGATGAATTTCTAACATCATAGTATTTTTAATTTGCGCTTCGTTCAATGCGATTTTATTTTTTGCAAATAATTTCTGTTTTGCTTTATATTGATAAAATAGGAACAGAACAGAAATGACAACAAAAAGGAGAATCAATAAAATAAACCACCAGGTTTTATAAAAAACTTCTTTAGAAATTACTTTTAGAACTATCGTTTCTCCTATCTTTTCTTTAGAGGCACTGTAGGCCTCAACTTCTAAATTATAAACTCCTGCTGCCAGATTTGCGAATAAAATTTCTTTACCAGCGTAGGTGGTAAACCAGTCTGAGTTACTTCCTATATTTAATAAGCGATACCGGTACCTAATATCCTGAGGGTTTATCTGTCCAAAAACAGAGAGTGTTGCAGAAAATCTTCTGTATTCTGAAGGCAAATCAATCTTACGAGTATTATTTA
>NZ_CAXAVR010000034.1:0-23950 GCF_963972535.1 uncultured Salegentibacter sp. | reverse complement strand
AAACCCTTAAGCCTTTTTTTCTAAAAGTGCCATGTAGAATCCGTCAAAACCGGTTTCAGAAGAAAGCAGGGTTTGATCTCTAAGCAATCTGAATTTTTTTCCTTCTTCAGTATTTTTTAGAAAATTTTCTACTTGCTTTTCATTTTCAGAAGGTAAAACCGAACAGGTAGCATAAACCATTTTTCCTCCCGGTTTTACAATACGGGAATAGGTTTCAATTATTTCGGCCTGGGTTTTTATAAGATTGTCTATAAATTCAGGTTGCAATTTCCATTTGGCATCAGGATTTCGGCTTAACACTCCGAGGCCGCTACAAGGGGAATCTATAAGCACACGATCTGCAGTTCCGTAAAGTTTCTTAATCACTTTTGTAGAATCAATTGCACGCGGATCTATATTATGGGCACCCGCACGTTTGGCGCGGCGTTTAAGTTCTTTGAGTTTATTTCCGTAGATATCGGTAGCAATAATCTGGCCTTTGTTTTCCATTAAAGCTGCGAGGTGAAGTGTTTTACCACCGGCACCGGCGCAAGTATCTACCACGCGCATCCCGGATTCTACTTCAAGAAATTCGGCTACTATTTGCGAAGAAGCATCCTGCACTTCAAAAAAACCATCTTTAAAAGCCTGGGTTCTAAAAACGTTACCGCGTTCTTCCAGCTTTAAAGCGTCTTTATACCCTTTTATAGGTTCAGAAATAATTTCTTCGTTTTTAAGAACGCTGCGTAAATTATCTTTACTTGTTTTTAAGGTATTAGCTCGAAGAATAACGGGCGCCTGTTGATTTAGCGCTGCGATTTCTTTATCCCACACCTTTTCACCAAGTTCTTTTACTCCAAGCTCATCCATCCAATCTGGAATAGATTCGCGGTATTTTCTAATTTTACTTAAGCTATCAAATTTTCCTTTAATTCTTCGGGTAGGTGTGCCGGCAAATTGAGGCCAGTCTGGGAGCGCAATTCCGCGCAAGGTAGCCCAAACGGTAAATAATCTAAATAGATTTTCACGATCAAACGGCTCTTTAACTTCAGCAATTTCAGCATAAAGTCTTTTCCACCGAACAATATCGTAAACGGTTTCAGCAATAAAACTTCGATCTCTTGATCCCCAACGCTTATCGCGCTTTAGGGTTTGCTCTATAACCTTATCGGCATATTTATTATTGTTGAATATTTCATTTAAGGCATCTATGGTGGCAAAAACCAAATTCCTGTGTAACCGCATAACTAAATTTTGAATTTGCAAAGGTAATTTTTTTAGTCGACAATCGAGGTTTAATTGCTTCAAGGCCTGGCTACATATTAAATAATAAATTTTAGGGCGCTTTATAAGCTCACAATAGGCTGTTTTGCTGCGGAAAAATTTATATTTGATTTGATAATTGAGATGAAATAGTATAAGTCCTGTCTCGAGATCACAATATATTTTTCAGGAGAGTCTTTTAGGTTTGAGCCGAAGTAATTTTTTTAACCAGAATATTTAAATTCAACTTATGAACAGAATTCTATTGTTATGCCTTTTTGTAATTTTTAGTGCCTGTAAAAATGAAAAACAAGCGGAAAAAGAAAACCGGGTACAACCTGAAGTAGAATATACTTCAGTAGTTATAGAACCCATTCTGGAAAATGATTCCTTAAGTATTAGAGCGATTGAAATAATTGGAAACAACCTGGCTTTTGCTGCCAATAATGCCACTTTTGGAATGTATAATTTTAAGAATAAAAACTGGCGAACCAATACTCAAAAATACGATTCACTGGTGCCCGAATTTAGAGCAGTAGCTTCTACAGATAACGATTTTTTTATGTTGAGCGTTGGAAGTCCCGCTTTACTTTATAAAACCGGAGATTCTGGCGCGATGGAATTGGTTTATAAAGAGGAGCATGAAAAAGCTTTTTATGATGCCATGGCTTTTTGGAATAATGAGGAAGGAATTGCAATGGGTGACCCTACCGATAATTGTATTTCAATAATTATAACCCGCGACGGGGGTAAAACCTGGGAAAAGTTAAACTGCGATGTTTTGCCTGAAGTTATAGAAGGAGAAGCTGCTTTTGCAGCGAGTAATTCTAATATAACTATTGAAGGAGATAATACCTGGATTTTAACCGGCGGAATGAAATCCCGAATTTATTTCTCGCCAGACAAAGGGAATACCTGGGAAGTTTATAATACTCCTTTAATAGATGGGGAAGCAACAACCGGCGGATATAGTATGGATTTTTATGATGGAAACATCGGAATTATTATCGGTGGAGATTATACCAAACCCGATGGAAATACCGGGAATAAAGCTATTACCAAAGATGGTGGCAAAACCTGGGACTTAATTGCAGAAGGGCAGGAGCCAGGATATAAAAGTAGTGTGAGGTTTGTGCCTAATAGTGGTGGAGAAAAAATAATTGCCACTGGTTTCAGCGGAATTTCATATTCTAAAGATTCTGGTAAAACCTGGGAAGAAATTTCTAAAGAAGGTTTTTATACTTTAAGATTTAAAAACGACTCAGTGGCGTATGCTGCAGGAAAAGGTAGAATTGCGAAGCTCACTTTTACTCGATAATCGAGATTTAAATATGTTGGGGCTCACCTCGATTGGAAAAATAATTAATGCTATATCCTGCAAACTTTCCCCTTGAGAAGTTTGAATTAAAAAGAATCCCGGAAGGCCAAGACCTACCGGGATGCTAACTAACTACTAACTAACCAAAAAACTAACTTTTAAGACTCACCAGGTGAGATTTTTATTTCCTAACCAGGACTTTTTACTTTATTATTCCTGATTTTCGCGATCTTTTCTAGATCGGTATTCTTTTATCAATTTTTTATGAAATTCGTCTTCCAGTTTATGTAGTTTAATAATTTCCTGGGAAGACATTATTTCTTTCAAATCCTTGAAAAGCTTCTCTTTAAGAACATAATCCTGCCTTTCTATAATAACGTATTCTTTTAGCATTTCCTCGGCCTCATCTTCAGTAATACATTCTAAATTAGGCAAATCTCTATGCTCTCGTTTTCTCAATTCGTGCAATTCAGACTCATATTCATTATAAATTGGCCAAAATTTTTGAGCTTTTTGTTTATCCAGGTTTAACTCCTGGGTAAAAAAAGCAGTTTTTAATTCCTTTATTTTCTCTCTATGAGATTCACTTCTGTTTTGGGACTGCATTTCCCACAATCCAGAAAACATTAATAATATTATAAGTAGGTTTTTCATATTAATCTTCATCTAAAATATAAAGCGGATCTTCTAAATTTTCATCAAGATAATTCTTCATCGCATCAGAATTTACAGTATTTAGATCTGCATCATCAATAATATATCCTTGCTGAAAAATATAATTTGAAATTTCACTTGTAGAAAATTCTATGTTATTATTATCTATATAATTTTCCATCACTGAAAGTTCTACATTGTCCCAGCTTGTTTGAGTTTCAGGGTCAATGTAAAAAGTACTGGCAAAAGCAATTACAATTGCGGCGATACTTGCAGCATAAAGAAATGCTTCTTTGGTAAATAAATTTCTAACCCTGGGTTCCGGTTTAGTTGCTTTTTTAAGAATTTCGTCTTCCAGGCCATCAAAATATCCAATTGGTGCAGTGAAACCAGCAGATTTTTTTTCTCCCAGGGTTCCTGAAAGTTTCACCATATCTAATAATTCATCTTCCAGACCCTCAAAATAGTTTGCTGGGGTCTTAAAGCCTGATTTTTGATTATATGATATTTTTTCTTTCTTCATTTGCTTATTTGACTATGAAAAGTACAAAAGGTTTAATTGGTTTTTAAGTATTCCTCAATTTTTTTAGCCGCGTGGTGGTATGATGCCTTTAGCGCTCCCTCACTGGTTTCAAGTATTTCTGCCATTTCCCGGTATTTTAATTCTTCAAAATATTTCATATTAAAAACCTGTTGTTGTTTAGCTGGGAGACTAGCAATTGCTTTTTGCAACTTTAACTGAATTTCATCTCCTTCAAAATAAACATCGCTCTCTAAATTGGAAATTAATTGTTGCTGTAAATCTTCTGAAGTGATGTGATTGCGTTTAGCGCGTTTATTTAAAAAACTTATAGATTCGTTCGTAGCTATGCGATACATCCAGGAGAATAATTTACTTTCTCCTTTAAAATTATTGATATTTCTAAAAATTTTGATAAAAGTATTCTGAAGCACATCATGCGCATCCTCATGGTCTTTCACCATGTTACGAATGTGCCAGTATAAACGCTCCTTATATAAAGATACCAATTCCTTAAAAGCTTCAGAAGAAGTCTTTTTATCCTGTAAGCGTTTAATAAGTAGATCTTCGGACGTTTTCAAAGGGATACTTGTCTTAATTTTCATGTGGAATCCCGTGTAGCGGAAGCCAAAGGTAATTAAAACTTTATTCTTCTTAAAGTCAGCGAGTAAAAGAATTCGATCCTAATTTTCGCGTAAGCCAAATCTTTATATAATCGACAAAATGCATAAAAATCAGTTAAAATGCACTTTTTGTTTGGTGATTTGATTTCTCTAATCTATATTTACAGTATCAAAAATGATTTAATCTTTTTTGCCCCAATTGAAAACGAATTAAATCTATTATTCTTAGTTGCCCCACAATGAGAATAATTTTTAAAAAAGGATGAAGTTTACTTCGTCCTTTTTTTATGCCTATAAATGAACATGTGAAAGTTATGCTAAAAGTGCTTAATAATTGTATTATGGCAAAAAAATATGTATATTTTTGCTAAATAAAAACAATTACTATGAGAAATTTACTTATAATTCCGATTATGCTATTATTTGCTTTTCAAGTAGAGGCACAAAACCAAACTGAACCGGTAACGGTAGGAGATGTATTAGTGATTAATCAAACTGAAAATCAGAATTTTAAATCTTTAGATTTACCTAAAGCTAATTTCATAATTAAAAAAGGTGGAATTGCAAACTATAAGAGCCTGAATGGGAATAGAGTAGAAGTAACTGCAGTAGAAACAAATGATGCAGGTGAAACTACTGTTAAATTGAAAAGAGAAGATGGAAGAAAATTCTTTAGAACCCATACTACGATTAGCGCTAATATAGATGAAGCTCTGGAAAATGGAGAGTTGATTTTATAAAAAAATATCTAAAACTTTAAAAAGCTGTCTGAGATTTTCTTAGACAGCTTTTTTTTGTGCCTTAATCAAAAGATTGCATTTCTACTAACTTTTGATAGGTACCTTTTTGGGCGAGTAATTCCAGGTGTTTGCCCTGCTCTACAATTTCGCCCCGGTGTAGTACAATAATCTTATCTGCGTTTTGTATGGTGGAAAGTCTATGGGCGATAACTATAGAAGTTCTGTTTTTCATCATATTTTCCAGGGCTTTTTGCACCAGCTTTTCGCTTTCGGTATCCAGGGCAGAGGTAGCTTCATCAAGAATCATAATTGGTGGATTTTTAAGTACAGCCCGGGCAATTGAAAGCCTTTGTTTTTGACCGCCACTTAATTTATTGCCACTATCGCCAATATTTGTTTCCAGGCCTTTGGGAAGATCCTTTACAAACTCCCAGGCATTGGCAACTTTTAAGGCTTCAATAATTTCCTCTTCGGTAGCATTGTCTTTCCCTAATCCAATATTATTTTTAACCGTATCATTAAAGAGTATAGAATCCTGGGTAACAAGTCCCATTAAGTTTCTTAGCGATTTTTTGGTAATTCCTTTAATGTTATGCCCATCTAGTTTAATATCACCTTCGTTAACGTCGTAAAAACGAGTTATTAGGTTTGCGATCGTAGATTTCCCGCTACCAGATTGACCTACCAGAGCAACCATTTTCCCTTTTTCTACCTGCATAGAAAAATTCTTAAGTACGTTTTCTTTTTCGTACCTAAAATTGATATTATCTACTTCAATGCTGTTTTCAAAACTCTCTTTCTTTATGGCATTTTTATCATCCTTTATTGTTGATTCGGTTTCCAGGATTTCTAAAATTCGTTCGGCACTGGCATTTCCTTTTTGAATAGAGTAAGTAGCTTTAGAAATTGCTTTTGCGGGCGTTAAAATATTATACGTTAATACCAGAAATCCTATAAAAGTTGAGGCGTCCATAGTATTATCAATTAACACCATTCTTCCACCAAACCATAAAATTATAGTGATTACCACCACACCCAAAAACTCACTCATAGGTGAGGCGAGGTTCTGGCGGTGTAAAAGCGTATTTAAAATTCGGTTTAATCGGCCGGTGCTGTCATAAAACTTCTTTTTAAATTTATCTTCAGCATTAAAACCCTTAATAATTTTTAAGCTGGAAAGTGATTCTTCTACAATGGTTAGAAAATTTGCATTTTCCTGTTGTGCCTGGGTAGATTGAGATTTTAATTTCTTTCCAATAGAAGAAATCAATAAACCTGAAAGTGGTAAAAATACCAACACAAAGAGCGTCAATTTCGGGCTAAGCGCGATCATGGCTACCAGGGTAAAAATCAAAGTAAGCGGTTCTTTTACAAAAAGCTCCAGCATACTTAAGAATGAAGTCTGAATTTCCTGAACATCACTGGTAATCCTGGAAATAAAATCTCCTTTTCGTTTTTCAGAAAAGAAGGAAACCGGTAATTCTACAATTTTATCGTAGATACGGTTCCTTATATCTTTAAGCATCCCGTTTCTAAGGTTGGCAATAAAATATAAAGCCAGGTAATTAAAAAAATTCTTTAAAAAGAAAAGTACAATTACTGTAATACAAATACTTACCAAAGCAGCAATTTGGCCGTGTGCTTCTACCTGTTGGTTCAGGAAAAAATTAGAATAATCGTTAGCGAAATCTTTTAGACCGCTAAACTCCCCATTCCATACCGGCCTGCTACTAATTGGCTCTTCTTCCTGAAAAAGCACCCGCAGCATGGGAATAAAAGAAATAAACGCCAGGGTGCTAAAAAGCGCGTAAAAAATATTACTTATAATGTTAAGTATCGCAAAACGCTTGTAGGGTTTTGCAAACTGAAGAATCTTTTTTAAATAGGTCATAGAGTAGAGCGCTTAGCCCAGTTGTAATTCGTTTTTAATGCGCTTTATCTTTTCGGCCAGCCTGGCATTTTCAGCATCAAAATTTTTTATTTTATCCAAATCTGAATTTACACTGAAGTAAAACTTGATTTTTGGCTCGGTACCACTTGGCCTTGCTGCTATTTTTGTCCCGTTTTCGGTATAGTAAATTAGTACGTTAGATTTTGGGATTTTAATCTCTTCTTCAATTTTATCCTGTAGGTTATTGGCTTTAGAGGTGTGATAGTCTTCAATAAGAACAACTTTTTCACCATCAATTTCCTGCCACGGGTTTTCCCTTAAATCAATTAGCATCTGCTTGATTTCTGCTTCCCCTTCAATCCCTTTTTTCACTAAAGAAATTAGTTCTTCACGGTAAAGACCGTATTCAGTATAAAGTTTTAAAAGTTGTTCATAGAAAGAGCTGCCTTCGGCTTTTATTTGTGCTGCGATCTCGCAGGCGAGTAGAGTAGAAGTAGCCGCATCTTTATCACGCACAAAATCGCCTACCATAAAACCAAAACTTTCTTCACCCCCGCCAACATAATCAAGGTCTGGATTGTCTTTAATCAATTTGGCGATCCACTTAAACCCAGTTAAAACTTCGTGATACTGAGCGCCAAAATCTTCTGTAATGTTTTTAAGCATAGGGGTAGAAACAATGGTAGAAGCCACAAAAGAATTAGCCGATAATTTACCCTGTTTCTTATGTTGTTCCAGCAAAAACCACGTCATAACCAACATCGTTTGATTACCGTTAAGCAGAATCATTTTTCCATTCAAATCACGAACTGCTACGCCAAGACGGTCGCCATCTGGATCGGTACCAATTACAATATCGGCATTTTTTTCTTCGGCCAGGTCTAACGCCATTTTTAAGGCTTCCGGTTCTTCAGGATTTGGCGATTTTACCGTTGGGAAATTTCCGTTAGGTTCTTTTTGTTCTTTAACAAGAAAAACATTTTTATAACCTGCTTTTTCTAAAATCTGCGGATTCGTCTTACAAGCCGTTCCGTGCAAGGAGGTGAAAACAATGTTTAAATTATCTTTCGCCGAGGCGGAAGTATTAAAACTTCCATTTTCTACTGAAGCTTTCTGAAATGCTTCATCTACTTCGGTATCTATTTTATGAATAAATTCCGGTTTGGCTTTAAAATTAACTTCTTCGTATTCTAAATTATTGATTATGTCTACAAGCTTGGTGTCTTGTGGCGGTACCAACTGGCCACCGTCCTGCCAATACACTTTATAACCGTTGTATTCTGGCGGATTATGACTTGCGGTAAGTACAATTCCCGCGTGGCAATCAAGATATTTCACCGCGAAAGAAAGCTCTGGGGTTGGCCTTAATTCTGAAAACAAATAAACCTCAATCTCGTTAGCCGAAAATACTTCAGCTACCATTTGTGCCAGTTCTTTAGAATTATTTCTACAATCGTACGCGATCGCTACTTTTAATTTTTCACCTTTAAATTCGGTTTTCAATAAATTAGAAAGTCCCTGGGTGTTTTTTCCGAGGGTATATTTATTGATTCGGTTGGTGCCTACACCCATAATTCCACGCATACCACCGGTTCCAAAAGCAGCATTCTTATAAAAAGATTCTTCCAGTTCAGCCGGATCGTTTTCAATAAGATGGTTGATTTCTTTATGCGTGTCTACGTCAAATATATCAGTCAGCCAGGTTTTAGCCTTAGCCAGGATTTCTGGTTTATTTTTAGCCATAATTATAAGTTTAGAGAAACAAAAATAAGGATTAATGCCTTAATGGCATTATAAATTTGGCGTGGTTTTATTGATAAGGTAGCGTTCTTTTTCGCGTTTAGAGCGTAAAATAAGCTCACCCAGGAAACCAGCAAGAAACAATTGCGAACCAATTATCATTACCGCCAGCGCGATATAAAACCAGGGGTTTGAGGTTACCAAAACGTTGGGCAGGCCGTGATAAAGTTTGTAAAGTTTGGAAATACCAATCCAACCGGCCGAAAGAAAACCGAAAATAAACATTAAAACCCCCAAAGCTCCAAAAAGGTGCATAGGCCTGCGGCCAAATTTTGAAAGAAACCAAATACTTATAAGATCCAGGAAGCCATTAATAAATCTTTCGGCGCCAAATTTTGTTTTTCCGTATTTACGGGCCTGGTGCTGAACTTCCTTTTCGGTAATTTTAGTAAAACCCGAATTTTTGGCAAGAACCGGGATATACCGGTGCATTTCGCCATAGACATCAATATTTTTTACTACTGCCTGTTTGTAAGCTTTAAGTCCGCAGTTAAAATCGTGAAGTTTTACGCCGGAAGTTTTTCTCGCCGCAGCATTGAAAACTTTGGAAGGGATATTTTTGGTGACTACAGAATCGTAGCGCTTCTTTTTCCAGCCCGAAACCAGGTCGTAACCTTGTTCGGTAATCATTTTATAAAGTTCGGGGATTTCTTCTGGATTGTCTTGAAGATCGGCATCCATAGTGATAATAACATCTCCCTTAGCTCGTAGAAACCCTGCGTGAAGTGCCTGGGATTTCCCGTAGTTTCTATTGAATTTTATTCCCTTAACCGCCTGGTCATTTTCTGCCAGGGCTTCAATGGTTTTCCAGGAATTATCTGTACTGCCGTCGTCTATAAAAATGATCTCGTGTGAAAAGGAATTGGATCGCATTACTTTTGCGATCCAATTATATAATTCAGTTAAAGATTGTTCTTCGTTTAAAAGCGGAATAACGACGGAAATCTGCATTATTTTATTTCTATTGATGTGCAGGATTTTCTCTCTTTAGAATTAACCCTGTAATTAATGATATTATAAAGCCGAAAAATAAACTTCCTACTAGCGCCATAGTTGCAAAAAACCAGGGACTAGTAAACATTTTGGTCATTTCCAAAGCTTGATTTTGTTGAGATTCTGGCATATTTTGTTCTGCCATTTGTAAAACTGCCTGATCGTACATCATTTCTGAATACTCAGGATATACAAAGCTATAATGAATATAGGAATAAATTGCAGTAATTACTCCGCTTATTACGGCTACAGCTAATCCTACTTTTAAAGCTTCCTTTAGACTTAGAAAACCATTGTTATTTTGCTTGAATTTTTTAATAGCTAAAACAAAAATAGCAATTGAAACAAGAGTATTTATTACCCCGACCACCCAGTTATCCTGAGCTACATTAAAAACATAAATAAGAACCAGGGCTAAAATAGAGTAAATAGCAAGAACAAACCCGTAAGGATAGGCAACCGATTTAATTGAAGTAGAATTTTCCATAATTTAAGATTGTTTAGTTACAACCGGTTAGTAAGCAAATATAACAAAACGTTACATTGCAGAAGAATTAAAAATATTTTTGTCTATCCCTTGTTTTTATAATGGAATTACTTAAATTTGCACCTCGAAAATTAAAAGAACTAAAGCGATGAAGCAGGGAATCCATCCGGAAAATTATAGATTAGTAGCATTTAAAGATATGTCTAACGAAGATGTATTCATTACTAAATCTACCGCGAATACTAAAGAAACTATTGAAGTAGAAGGTACAGAATATCCACTTATTAAGTTGGAAATCTCAAGAACTTCTCACCCATACTACACCGGGCAAACCAAATTGGTTGATAGCGCCGGACGTATTGACAAGTTTAAAAACAAGTACAAGAAATTCAAGAAATAATTTTTTGTTATATATAATTTCAGAAAGTCGCCTTTTTTAAGGCGACTTTTTTTGTGCTTTACTTTTTAGAATATATAAAGATTCCAGAAGGAAGGAAATTATTTTTTACTTCATTTTTCAAGTTAAAAGCCCGTAGACTTGCGTCAAGTGAGTTTATTTGTATTTTTGAAACCTAAATTTGTGCGGATGAATTATATATTATTTGACGGTTCTGCCAGGAACCGCTTACTCCCTTTTACCTTTACGCGGCCTGTAGCCGATATTAGAGTTGGTATTCTTACAATTCGCGAAAAATGGGAGTTTCTTTTAAAATCTACCACTTCTACAGTTACCGAAGATTATTTAGCCGAAAAATGGCCAATGGTAGAATTGGAAGAAAACATAATGATAAATGCTTCTTTTCTTCCTAATCCTGGATTTTTGCAACAAATAAAAAGCCTAAAACCAAACCAAGCAATTTTTCATCAGGAAGATATTGTTGCTTTTCACGCTTACGAAGATCAGGAAGTAGCTTTAGAGGACTATGAGCAAATAGAATTGGCGGATGGGGTAATTCAAATAAATAATTCCTGGGATATTTTTTCTAAAAACGGGGAAGCCATTGAAGCCGATTTTGAAATTATAACCAAGGGCCGACAATCGCAGCCTATTCACGAATCTAATTACGTAAAAAATCCCGAAAAGATTTTTATAGAGGAAGGGGCCGAAGTGGAGAATTGTTCATTAAACGCTTCCACCGGGCCCATTTATATCGGGAAAGATGCAAAAGTACTGGAAGGCAGCCTTATTAAAGGTGCTCTCGCAGTTTGCGAAGGTGCTTTGGTGAAAATGGGTGCTAAAATTTATGGTCCAACAACTTTGGGGCCTGGATGTCGTGGTGGCGGCGAAATAAATAATGCAGTGCTTTTTGCGAATTCCAATAAAGGTCACGACGGATATTTAGGAAATTCCGTTTTAGGGGAATGGTGTAATTTGGGTGCCGATACCAATAATTCCAACCTGAAAAATAATTATGCTGAAGTACGTATTTGGGATTACGAAACTGAAGGTTTTGCTAAAACCGGATTGCAATTTTGCGGATTAATGATGGGCGACCATAGTAAATGCGGAATTAACACAATGTTCAATACCGGGACAGTTGTGGGCGTAAGTTCAAATATCTTTGGTGCCGGGTTTCCACGAAATTTTGTACCCAGCTTCAGTTGGGGTGGCAGCGCCGGGATGACGGTTTACAAAACCGAGAAAGCCTTTGAAGTTGCTGAAATTGTTATGAACCGTCGAAACATAGAATTTTCAGAAGAAGATAAAAAAATACTTGAACACGTTTTTGAGGAAACCAGTAAGTGGAGGAGAGGGTAGTTGATTAAAACATCACTTTCCAAAAGAGTATTAATAAAGGCTATCTGAAATATCGTTAAGTCGTCATCCTGAACTTGTTTCAGGATCTAAGTTGGTTGAATTTGCAACGTGTTAGAAGCTGAAACAAGTTCAGCTTGACGTAAATTAGATATTTCAGATAGCCTTTAATTTTATTAAAAACTTATTTACTTCTGTTTTTAAGAATTCTTCCTAAAAAACGTTGCTTCATAAGTATTACTATTACCCACATTATCGGTTACAATAATTTTTAATTGGTTTTCGGTATCGGTTACAACACCATCACTAAAATCGTGGGTTAGCGTATTGTTTTTATACTCATATTCCATAAGAATAAATTTCCCGTTTACCGTAGCTCGATAGCTTTTAATCCCAGAGAGATCATCGCTAATTTTCACCTGTAAAGTATTGTTGCTGGAAATCCACTGGCCATCATTAAAATTGGTAGGCCATATTTTTGGAGGTGTAACATCAGATGCCAGGGTATATTCTCCAAAAGTTCTTGTGCCGGTGGTGAATCGGTTTGCTTTTTTGTAGGTAGAAGAATAATTAGGGCGGTTTCCATAACCTAATCTTGCGATAAAAAGTTTTTCCTTTTCTTCAGCTGAATATTCACTAACGTCAAAACCTATAGTGATATTTTTATGAAGCGGGGTGTGGTCTTCATGAACTTTCACTTTGTCTTCTCCAAATTCAATATCTAAATAGGTGTCGCTATAAAGACTTCCTTTGGGGATATAGATATCCATTCCATTAGCTTCGGCAGCGAAAGGCTGATTTGCCTGTGCAAAATAATCGGTTTTATCTTCTTTTTTAGGCGGAATATCGTTTCGTTGAACTCCCTGGATAGGAATTCTTATCACGCGCTGGTTTCCGGCAAAGTCGCTCACTTTTATGGTGTAATTGTAATTAAGGCTATCCTGAATATGTAACTCTCCCTTATTTACTACATCTTCGTACAGGCTTAGCGGATTTCCGTTTTCAACAAAAAGTTTTTGAATTCGTTTTCGGTTTTTGCTATAATATTCATAATCGATTAACTGGTTAAGGTGACGGGTTTCAGCAAAAGAAAAACGCTTAAAGGGTAAGGTTAATATACGATCGCCATTTAGCTCAGCTTCAATTTGATAGACTCCGTTTCGGTTAGGAGCCCCATCTTGCTGATCTACAGATGAAATACCAAAGCCAATATTTCCGCAGGCATCAATTTCGCTTGCAATATAACTACCATCTTCAAGTGGTGTAAGGTTTATTTTTTGTCGCTCCCGGGAATTATTTATGTGTGCTTCTTCGTCTAAAGGATAAGCATACAATCCGTCAATTATGGGTGCTCTATTATCTTCAATATTTATCCCAAAAAGTTTAGGATTCATAGGTCGTTGGCTGCCATCACGAATTTCAAAATGAAGGTGAGGGCCACCGCTGCCACCCGTATTTCCACTAAAGGCAATAAGTTCATTGGCTTCTACCGGTAATTCTCCAGCTTCAGGAAAGAGCTCTATTTCGTATGTTTCGTTTGCGTATTGGCGCTTTTTTACATAAGCTTCAATTTCGGGCGAAAATTCTTTTAAGTGGGCGTAAACAGTGGTGTAGCCGTTAGGATGCTGTACATAAAGCGCTTTTCCGTAGCCATAATGTTGAATATTTATTCGGCTAACATATCCTTTAGCCGAAGCAATTACATTTAAACCCTGTCTTTGTTGGGTTTTAATATCCAATCCGCTATGAAAATGGTTGGAACGCAGTTCTCCAAAAGTACCTGAAAGCACAAGTGGAACATCAAGCGGTTTTTGAAAATAATCTTTCGGAAGCTGCGCCTGGGCAAAGATTGCAGTGCTAAAGAATAATAGAATTACAGCTAAAATAGATTTCATATTAATTTTTTATTAGGGGTATAACAGGGCGGTAAAGTTAATTAAAGTTTAATCAAAAATTAAAGGCTTAGTGCTTAGAAACTTAGCAAATGTCTTGCCTAATTTTAAAAATAGACGAAAAAACAATTGGCATATTAGAGCGCGAATGTTAACTTTGTGGGGATAAGCATTACATTTGGCTTTTATGAGTGAATTGACAGAAATCGTTGATAGCCTTGAAAATAGGATTAGTAAACTGCTTCATAAGTATGAAAATTTAAAGCAGAATCACCGTTCTTTAGAGGAAGAAATGACCGCTGTTAAAGAAGAAAACCAAAGATTAGCCCAAAAAATTGAAGGTTCTAATCAGGAAGTTCAAAACCTTAAAGCCGCCAATGCAATGCTGGGCAGTACCGAATTCAAAACAGAAACCAAGCTTAAATTAAATAGCTTAATAAGGGAGATTGATCAATGCATTGTTCAATTATCTGAATAATAAATATGGCCGATAAATTAAAAATAAAACTTTCTATTGCAGACCGTGTGTATCCTTTAACTATTAATCCCCAACAGGAAGAAGGTTTACGTAAGGCAGCGAAGAAAATTGAGGCTATGATTAAGCAATTTGAGCAAAGTTATGCCGTGAGGGATAAGCAGGATGTATTAGCAATGTGTGCTTTACAATTTGCCGCCCAAACCGAGCAAAAAGATATAGATAGATCTACCGATACGCTTAAAGCAGAAGATAAACTCAAATCACTTAACGATTTGCTGCAGAAGCACCTGGTATAATAAACGTTCTTTAAATAAATAAAGGTTACTGCCTGTATTAGTGATATTTTGATAAACTCAACAGAGATTCTTTAAAGAGGGTGAGTCTAAGTTGTAAAAGCGCGCCGCCTTAGAGCGGATTCTTGATCAGCTTGTTAGCCCTAAACTTGTTTTTAAGGAGTTTAATCCAAAAACCTATCTAATACAGGCTTTTTTTATACATAAATTTTAAATATGGAGATATTACTAAATATAGTTATTGGGGTTGTGGGTATAGCGATAGGTTTTGCTATTGCAAAACAGTTGGAGCGAAAAAGAGCTTCACAAACCATTAAAAACGCCAAGAAGACTGCAGCCAACATTCTTAAGGAGGCAAAATCTGAAGGAGAAAGTATCAAAAAAGATAAGATACTACAGGCTAAAGAGAAATTCATCGAGTTAAAATCGGAGCACGAGAAGGTAATTCTTAACCGGGATAAGAAGATGAACGATGCCGAAAAACGCATTAGGGATAAAGAATCGCAGGTTTCAGGAGAACTTTCTAAGAATAAAAAGCTCAATAAAGAGTTTGAAGAAAAGTTAACCGATTATAATCAGCGCGTAGAATATCTTGAAAAGAAACAGGACGAAATAGATAAACTTCGCAACAGCCAGATACAGCAGTTAGAAGTGATCTCTGGCCTTTCCGCCGATGAAGCCAAGGCACAACTTTCTGAAGCGCTTAAAGACAGCGCCAGGACAGATGCTATGGCGTTAATCCAGGATACTATAGAAGAAGCAAAATTAACCGCACAGCAAGAAGCCAAGAAAATTATTATAAACACCATTCAGCGAATTGGAACTGAAGAGGCAATTGAGAATTGTGTTTCGGTCTTCAACCTTGAGAGCGATGATGTAAAAGGTAGAATTATAGGCCGCGAAGGAAGAAATATTAGGGCATTGGAAGCCGCAACCGGGGTAGAAATTATTGTAGACGATACTCCTGAAGCTATTATTCTTTCCTGTTTTGATTCGGTTAGAAGGGAAGTTGCCCGTTTATCGCTGCATAAATTGGTGACCGATGGTAGGATTCACCCCGCCAGAATTGAAGAAGTAGTTAAGAAAACCCGCAAGCAAATTGACGAGGAGATTATTGATATTGGTAAACGTACCGTAATTGATTTAGGAATTCACGGCTTAAACCCAGAATTGATCAAACTTGTAGGACGAATGAAATATCGTTCT
Organism: uncultured Salegentibacter sp.; assembly: GCF_963972535.1. NCBI lineage: Bacteria > Pseudomonadati > Bacteroidota > Flavobacteriia > Flavobacteriales > Flavobacteriaceae > Salegentibacter > uncultured Salegentibacter sp. Next base: position 8,057 of record NZ_CAXAVR010000034.1, on the reverse strand, counting down.
TCTTACGGCCAAAACTTATTACAACACTCCAGGGAGGTTGCAAAACTTTGTGGCGTAATGGCTTCAGAGCTTGGTATTAACCCAAAACTGGCTAAACGCGCGGGATTATTACACGATATTGGTAAAGTGCCGGAAACCGAAACAGAAGTGCCTCACGCGATCCTTGGAATGCAATGGGCAGAGAAACACGGCGAAAAACCTGAAGTTTGTAATGCTATTGGTGCTCACCACGACGAGATAGAGATGAATTCTTTACTTTCTCCTATTGTTCAGGTTTGTGATGCAATTAGCGGTGCAAGACCGGGAGCCAGAAGGCAGGTGCTGGATTCTTATATTCAGCGTTTAAAGGATCTTGAAGAGATTGCCTTTGGATTTGGAGGAGTGAAAAAAGCTTACGCCATCCAGGCAGGACGTGAACTACGTGTAATTGTTGAAAGTGAAAAAGTGAATGATGAAAAAGCTTCAAACCTTTCTTTTGAAATTTCACAAAAGATCCAGACTGATATGACTTATCCTGGACAGGTTAAAGTAACGGTAATTCGCGAAACAAGAGCGGTAAATATTGCTAAGTAGAGATAGATAATATTTTAAAAATTTCATAGAAAAAAGGGTGTTTGATAACTATTTCAAACACCCTTTTTAATTACAATTAATTAAGCTTTATAATCGTCATCATCATAAATGTTTTGGTATGAGTTTCCTTTGGTGACAAAAAACTCGCCGGTTACATACCGGTAATGCTCGTCTAAAGCAGCAATTTCTTCTAAATCTTCTTCATTTAGATTAAGTCCGGCGCTGGCAAGGTTTTCTATAATTCTTTCTTCATTGGTAGACTTTGGAATCACCGCAGTTCCACGCATTTCATTCCATTTTATCAATACCTGTCCGGCACTTGCACCGTGCTTTTTAGCAATTTTCTTAATTACAGGGTTTTCCAATAATGAAGGTTCGTCTTTGGCTTTCATTCTATCGGGACGGTCGCCACTGCCAAGAGGGGAAAATGCCGTAACGTGAATATTATGCGTACTGCAAAATTCCAGTAACTCATTTTGTTGTAAATAGGGATGTAATTCTACCTGATTCATTTCTGGATATTCTGAAGTTTCTTCCATTAATTCTTCGAGTTTCATTGTGCTGAAATTAGAAACACCCACGTGTTTTACCAAACCTTGTTTTTTGGCTTCAAGCATCATTTTCCACGTTTCTATTAGCGGTACTTCTTCTAATGATAAATATTCATCGTCATTTTGAGGAAAATCCACCTCGGGTTTGAATGCTACCGGCCAGTGAATTAAATAAAGGTCTAAATAATCTAGTTGAAGGTCTTTCAGGGTCTTTTTCAACGCGGGAATTACATCTTCTTTTTTATGAGCGTTATTCCATAGTTTTGAAGTAATCCATACTTCTTCGCGTTTTATCTTCCCTTCAGAAAAAACTTCGGCGAAAGCTTCACCAACAGCGTCTTCATTGCCATAAGTAGCGGCACAATCAATATGGCGATAACCGTTATTTAATGCAGTTTTTACCGCATTTTTTACTTCATCTTTTCCAGATTTCCAGGTGCCTAATCCTATGGCCGGCATCTCATCACCGTTCTTAAACTTTAATGTTTTCATTTTTTGAATTGGTTTAAATTTTTCTTCGCAATTTTTAAAAATCAGTTGGCCTTAAAATACTAATAAATACAGGCTTTTTGAAGTTTTGAAACCTGTTTAACCGAACTTTAATATAAGTTATCGCCTTGGATGATATTGCTCCATAATTTCCCGAAGATGTTTGCGGTCTACGTGCATATACACTTCAGTAGTGGTAATGCTTTCGTGCCCTAACATTTGTTGGATAGCACGTAAATCGGCCCCATTTTCCAGTAAATGGGTGGCAAAGGAATGTCTAAATGTGTGCGGACTTATCTTTTTCTGAATTCCGGCTTTTTCGGCTAAACGTTTAATTATAGTGAAAATCATTGCGCGGGTGAGCTGGTTTCCCCTTCGATTTAGAAATAAAGTATCAGAAAATTCTTTGTTGATTTTTTGATGAATTCTAACTTCATCTTTATAAATATTAATAAACTTCTGTGTATAAGTTGAAACAGGTACAAAACGCTGTTTGTTTCCTTTTCCGGTTACTTTTATAAAACCTTCTTTAAAGAACAGGTCTGAAATTTTTAGCTCGGTAAGTTCACTAACCCGCAAACCACAACCATATAAAGTTTCCAGGATGGCACGATTGCGTTCGCCTTCAGCTTTGCTTAAATCTATAGTTGCGATAAGTAGGTCTATTTCTTCAGTTGATATGGTATCGGGCAGTTTGCGGCCTATTTTAGGCGATTCTATAAGATCTAAAGGATTGTCTTTGCGGTAATCTTCAAAAACCAGGTAATTAAAAAATCCGCGTAAGCCAGAAATTATACGCGATTGGGAACGCGCATTAACATTGCGAGCAATTTCGTAAATAAATTGTTGTAAGATTTCTTCTGAAATTTGAAGTGGAGAGACTTTAATTTTTTTAACGCTTAAAAAGTTGATAAGTTTCACCACGTCCATTCTGTAATTAGTAATAGAATTGTTTGAAAGTCCGCGTTCTATACGAAGGTAGTTGCAATAATCCTGTAATGCTGAAGCCCATTTCATACGTTAAAGATATAAACAATTTGCCTTAATCTTAGTAATACTTTAGGCTTACATAACATTTTATTAAGAAGCCTGTTCCTACATTTGCCCTTGTAACACTAACAAAAATGAAAGTAATGAAAAAGTCAATTTTAATTGCAGTAATTGCCGTATTTGGTTTTACTACCGCGGCTAGCGCACAGGAATTCGTGTATTTTGGAGCTAAAGGTGGGGTTAATTTCACCAATATGACTTCAGACGGATTTGAGGATGAGAAAAGCCGAACAGGGTTTCACTTAGGTTTACTTTCTGAAATTCCATTAAGTGAACGTTTTTCTTTACAGCCAGAGGTGCTTTATGCAACTCAGGGAGTGGAAGCAAATAGAAATTTCGCCGGGCAGAATGTAAATGGCGAATACCAACTTGATTATATTCAAGTGCCTGTTTTAGCTAAGATTTACCTAATAGATGGATTATCTATTGAAGCAGGACCTTCTTTTAACTTTTTAGTAGAAGAAGAATATGATTTTGAAAGTAGTATTGGTGAAGCAGAGTTTGATACTGAAGCCGGAAGTACTTTTGAATTTGGAGGTGCTATTGGTGCTTCTTACAAATTCAACAACGGGTTCTTCTTATCTGCGAGATACACTCAAGGATTTACAGATGTATTTGATAGCGATAACTGGGATGACGATGCTATTAAAAATAACGGGATCCAGGCAGGTATTGGACTAATGTTTTAATACAGTATATTAACACCTATGAATAGAAAGCGGGAACTTAATGGTTCCCGCTTTTTTTATACCTGAAATCCTGTAATTCACTACTATAGGTTCTACTAATTGTTAATTACAATACCTTTAGGTAAGTAACCAAAAATGTATAATTATGAAACGTCTGGTACTTATTATTTGTTTTGCTTTATTGGGAACCACTGCTATGCAGGCACAAAGCGGATTAAGAATAGGAGCAAATGTTGGCTTACCTGTTGGAGATATTGAAGAAGTCAGTAATTTTCAAGCCGGGGTAGATTTAGCTTATATGCTAGACGTCGCTGATATGTTGTATCTAGGTCCTAAAATAGGATATACCCAATTTTTTATGGACGAAGATAATTTTGGCGGCTTTGAAGTAGATGATCCTGCTTTTCTACCTATTGCGGCATCAGGAAGAATTTCTCTTGCAAGAGGTTTCTTTTTTGGAGCCGATTTGGGCTACGCAGTAGGCTTAAATGAAGGCAACGACGGTGGTTTTTATTATAGGCCGCAAGTAGGCTATAATTTTGGAATTATTGGTTTGGTAGGATCTTATACCGGAATTAGTGTAGATGGCGGTAGCTTTGGCGCCATAAACCTGGGACTTGAATTTGGACTGTAACTGTAAGTAACCAACCAGAAATTACCCTTCTTAAAAATTGAATTTTCCTAAAAGGATCTTCTTTTTTTCTGAAGGGTTTTTTATAGATCAACTATATCTTATTTTTTACCTTTACGAGTATAACCAGCTAACCGGTAAAAAATGAAAATAATGATTATAAACGGTCCCAACCTTAACCTTTTGGGAACCCGTGAGCCTGATACCTACGGAAATAAAAGTTTTGAAACCTACTTTTCTGAACTTCAGTTTAAATTTCAAAAAACCGAACTTTCTTACTTTCAAAGTAATATAGAAGGGGAGCTCATCAACAAACTTCACGAAGCCGATAAGGAGTTTGACGGGATTGTTTTAAATGCCGCCGCTTACACACATACTTCGGTGGGATTGGGAGATGCAATTAAAGGCATACAAACTCCTGTTGTAGAAGTACATATTTCCAACACCCATTCGCGGGAAGAATTCAGGCATAAATCTTATATAGCTCCTAACGCTAAAGGGGTAATTCTTGGGTTTGGACTTTTGGGATACGATTTGGCGATTCAAAGTTTTTTAAATGAAAAATGATGAAAAAAGCCTATCTAAATTGGAGTAGTGGTAAAGATGCCGCTTTGGCACTTTATAAGGTTAAGCAGGATGGAGAATATTCGGTGCAAAAATTAGTTACAACGGTAAATACTGAATTTAACCGAATTTCTATGCACGGCGTACGACTGGAATTACTACAAAAACAGGCAGCGTGTTTAGATTTACCACTTCAACAAATAGAATTGAATGGTGAAGTTTCTATGGAAAATTATAATGAGATAATGACAATAGAAACCAACAAACTTTTAGATGAAAGATTTACCCATAGTATTTTTGGTGATATTTTTCTCGAAGACCTGAAGCGTTACCGTGAAAATCAATTAGAGGAAATAGGGGTACAAGCGGTGTTTCCGATTTGGAAACAGGATACAAAAGAGCTTTTAGAAGAATTTATTACAACCGGATTTAAAGCAATTATAGTTTGCGTAAATACCGATAAACTCGATAAATCTTTCTGCGGAAGAATTCTAGACCAAAGCTTTTTAAAAGATCTCCCAAAAGACGTGGATCCATGTGGTGAAAACGGGGAATTTCACACCTTTGTTTTTGATGGACCAATCTTTAACGAACCAATTAAATTTAAAAAAGGGGAGATGGTGGAGAGATCGTATAAACCTGCTGAAGAATCAGATAATAATTGCTTTTCTAAAGATCAGAAATCCTGGGATACCAGTTTTGTATATTGTGATTTGTTGTTAAAATAGAAATCTAACATTTTAACTTCTTCAAGCTGTCCCGAAGCTTTGGGATTGTTTCAGCTTCTAACATAATTAAACTTTAAAAATATTAGATCCTGAAATAAATTCAGGATGACGTTAAAAACAAAAAATCCCCGAAACAATATTGCTTCGGGGATTTTAATTTTTAAAATTATATGCTTCTTAAATATGAATTACTTCATCGTAAGCAGCAGCCACAGCTTCCATTACCGCTTCACTCATTGTTGGGTGAGGGTGAACTGCTTTTAATACTTCGTGGCCTGTAGTTTCCAGTTTACGTCCCAGAACTGCTTCAGCTATCATATCGGTAACGCCGGCGCCAATCATATGGCAACCTAACCATTCGCCGTATTTAGCATCAAAAATTACTTTTACGAACCCTTCAGATTTTCCTGCGGCTTTTGCTTTTCCTGAAGCAGAGAACGGGAATTTACCTACTTTAAGTTCGTAACCGGCTTCTTTGGCTTGCTTTTCAGTCATTCCAACCGATGCAATTTCAGGAGTGGCATATGTACATCCTGGAATGTTTCCGTAGTCTAATGGTTCTACATCCATTCCTTTTATCTTTTCTACACAAAGAATACCTTCTGCAGAAGCAACGTGAGCAAGGGCCGGCCCGTGAACTACATCACCAATGGCATAAATTCCGTCTACATTTGTTTTATAAAAATCGTCTACAACAATTTTATCTTTATCGGTCTTGATCTTAAGATCTTCAAGGCCTATGTTTTCAATATTGGTTTTAATTCCAACTGCAGAAAGTACGATATCGGCTTCCAGTGTTTCTTCGCCTTTTTTGGTTTTCACCTTAGCTTTTACTGTTTTGCCAGATGTGTCTACACTTTCTACTGAAGAATTGGTCATTACCTTAATTCCTGCTTTTTTGAGACTACGCTCAAATTGCTTGGAGATTTCTTCATCTTCTAAAGGAACTACATTTGGCAAAAATTCTACTACTGTAACTTCTGTTCCCATAGCATTATAGAAATGAGCGAACTCAACCCCAATAGCGCCAGAACCAACCACAATCATAGATTTTGGTTGTTTTTCCAGGCTCATTGCTTCACGGTAACCAATTACTTTTTTACCGTCTTGCTTAAGGTTTGGTAATTCGCGAGAACGCGCACCAGTAGCCACAATAATATTATCGGCCTGGTATTCTTTGGTTTTATCGTCTTTATCTGTAACAGCGACTTTTTTACCGGATTTCAATTTTCCGAAGCCTTCAATTACGTCTATTTTATTTTTCTTCATTAGGAACTGAACTCCTTTGCTCATTCCTGCAGCCACATCGCGGCTACGTTTAATGACTTTTGAAAAATCCTTATCGGCTTTTTCAAGGCTTAATCCGTAATCTTCGGCGTGTTTCAGGTAATCAAAAACCTCGGCACTCTTTAAAAGGGCTTTAGTTGGGATACATCCCCAATTTAAACAAACACCTCCAAGGCTTTCTTTTTCTACAATTGCGGTTTTAAAACCTAGTTGTGAAGCTCTAATGGCGGTTACATAACCACCCGGGCCACTACCTAAAACAATGATATCGTATTTACTCATATTCGGAATTTTTTATTAGGCTTAATAAATCAAATCTCGCTTAGCGAGTGAAGTTGCGAATTTAAGGAATAATCGCTTAAACTGAAAAGTTTTCGTAAGGAGTATACCAGCTATATTAAACGTAAAGATTTTGAATTCTATTTATGTTGTATTTTATGAATACAAAAAACCTCCCAGGTTTTGAAACCTGGGAGGTCTAATAAAAACTTAATATAAATGAAGGCTTATTTAATTGCTTCAACTTTTTTTACATCACTTTCTTTTATATCAAGTGCGTTCATAACAGCGTCAATATTTGAACTGTCAAAATTCGCATTTTCATAAAAATTAGCTGGAATAATGGCGATCCTAAAAATCTGACCTTCAGTAAAATCATCACTTAGTGTAGCCAGGTCATAATTTCCGTCAATAAAAATTTCAGTATCTACAAAAGTATGGTTAAAAACATATTGTATAGTTCCATCTTCGGTGAAAAAATTCTGAGGTAACATGCTCCATTCATCTACATCGCTACCATCATCTAATTGACCTATAGCGTCCAGGCGATAAATTAAAACAACATCTGTTTCAAGAACTTCAACATCAGTGAAGTCGCTAAAAGCCAAAAGATCAGTAGTCCATAAATTAGCTCCCTCGTCATAAAAAAAGTTAGAATTTATTTCGAATATCGTTGCAGATGCGCCACCAAATCCATCTTCACCGGGAGGTCCTGGAGGTCCCTGCGGGCCCTGATCTCCTTCACAGGCGGAGAATAAAAATGTGGTCATAAATAAAATAGAAAATAATTTTTTCATAATAATAGGTGTTAGGTTGTTATTTATTAAAATTTATACTGGCCGAATTTACGCAATATCGTTGTCCGGTTTCAGTAGGTCCATCATCAAAGACGTGGCCAAGATGCCCGCCGCAGTTAGCACATAGAATTTCTGTTCTAATCATACCAAAGGTTTTATCCTGTACGTATTCTACTTTTCCTTCTATAGCTTTATCAAAACTGGGCCAACCGCAGCCGCTCTCAAACTTGGCTTCACTGTCAAAAAGTTTTTCGCCACAACCGGCGCAAAAATACTCACCATCTTCAAAATGCATATTGTATTTGCCGGTGTGTGGTGCTTCTGTTCCTTTTTTTCTCAATACCCGAAATTGCTCTTCAGAGAGTTGTTCTTTCCATTCGGTTTCGGGTTTTTCTATACTGTACTTTTTCATAATAAAT
>NZ_CAXAVR010000033.1:0-24331 GCF_963972535.1 uncultured Salegentibacter sp. | reverse complement strand
GCAAAGATTCCCAGGGTTTGGAAATCAAAATCGTGCGCGGCTTCAGTAATTCTTTTATAAGCTCCTAAAAGCACTAAAATAAAAGCGCCCGAAATTCCCGGAAGTATCATTGCGCAAATTGCAATAGCACCTGAAAAAAAGATGAATAGATTACTATCGTTTGCAGCCATTGGAGGCAGGGAAACAATATAAAAAGCTACTCCGGCTCCAATAAACAAAGCAAGGACAATTTTAAAATTCCATTTTGGGATTTGTTTGCCAACGTACCAAATACTGGCAAGTACAAGACCGAAGAAAAAAGACCAGATTAAAACCGGGTGATTTTCTAAAAGATAATTCGCAATTCTCATCAATGAAAAAATACTAATAAGAATTCCTATAAAAAGAGCTAAAATAAAAGGCCCGTTAAGTTGGTGCCACATGGCTTTAAAGCCTTTATTTTTCCAGGTAGTTATTAGCGAAAAATTTACCCCACTAATGGTAGAGATTAATTCTTCATAAATTCCTGAAATAAAAGCAATAGTGCCCCCCGAAACTCCGGGAACCACATCTGCTGCGCCCATCGCCATACCTTTTAGGGTTATTGAAAGATGGTCTTTAAAGCTTTTTTGCATGTGTACAAATTAAAATTCCGGCTCAAAGTTAGTAAAATAACTAAGAGAGGTTTATAAAGGAATTTATAATTTGTCTTACACTTTTTCGGTTAAAGATTTGAGGAAATAATTCTTCTATTACAATATAGTATTCGGCATCTAGTTTTAGTCCTTTATTAAGGTGAAAATAAGCTTTTTCTCCTTCATTATGGCTAAAGTATAAACCGGCCAGCCTAAATTCAATCTCGGCGGTATCAGGATAAAATTCCAGCGCCTGATTAAGGTTTTGAATAGCAGTTTCAAATTCGCCAAGATCTATTAAGATATCGCAGCGTCTAACCCAGGTTTCTAATTCATAATTACCAAGATCAAGACTTTTTTTATAGCCGCGTTCGGCCTCTTCAAAAAACTTAAGGCGGTTATTAATTTTAGCGTAACGTTTCCAGTATAAAACGTTTTCCTCATCTATATTTATCGCCTTATTTATATAATAAAGCGCTTTCTGGTAATTTTTCTTTTTAATATAGAAATCGGTAATCGCAATCCAGCCTTTATCTAAAAGCGGATCTTCGTGTACGCAATCTTTATAATGTTTAAGGGCGAGTTCGTTTAAACCTAATTTCTCAAAACATTTTCCAATTCGCAAATATGCAAAAGAAGTAGGATCGTCTAACTCCAGGGTTAAACGATAGTTTTCTATAGCTTCGTGAAAACGGCCTAATTTTTCCAGAACTTTTCCTTTTTCAAGATAAGCGCCAATAAAATAATCGTCACTAATTATGGCAAAATCGAAAGCCGATAATGCTTTTTCGTAATCTTTTAGGTCAAAATATTGTTTTCCTACCTGGTGCCAGGCAACCTCGCAATATGGATTTTTATCTAAATACATATTCAGGTATTCAATGGCTGCTGTTTTTTGATCAAGAAAATCAAAACAGTACATAATATTGTAAAGTGCCGAGTAATCTTCTTCGTCGGCTTCCAGGCATTTCATAAAGCTGAATTTTGCATTCTCAAAATCTTCAAGGAATAAATATTCCATGCCGATTAGGGAATAAACTTCTGCAGGATCCAGGGTAATATCAAGCGCCATTTCTAAAACCTGAATGGCGTGAGCGTGGCGATCTCGTTTAGAAAGAATTTGTGCTTTTTGTATATAAATTTCTTCGTTAGAAGATTCCAATTGTTGTAAATCGGTAAGCATTGCTTCGGCTACATCTAATTTATCTTCAAAAACTAAAATCTCTATTTTAAAGAGTTTTAAGTTGGTAGAAGTAGGATGCTGCGCCAGGCCTAATTTCACGGCTTTTTTAGCCAATGCAAATTTCCCGTTCTCTAAATAATAGTTAATAATATCTTCAAATTCCGCTGAATCAAAGAATAAAACGTCGTTAGTTTTAAGCATAGATTCAAATCGGGAAAGTGAGAAATTGTTTTCGTCGTTATGGCTTAATTGCATACGTAGGTAATTACGGGATTTCTACTTTACTCACTAAGTGAGATTTATATATTCCAGGTTAAACCGGAATTATTGATCTTTTTGAATAAAATGCCTTGCGGCACTGCTTTAAGGTATTTCCTAAAATTAAAAATGAATAATGTTAAAAAGCTCAAATATCAATATTGTTGTTAACAAATTAATTAACAGCTTCCTGTTTCTTAATTATATCCTCCAATACGTCAATAATGATGCCACAGCCTTCTTTTATTTCTTCTTCAGAAATGGTGAGGGGAGGAGTTATTCTCACCGCTTTTTTCTCAAATAAAAGCCAGAAAAGAATAAGATTTTTATCTTTACATTTTAAGATTAACTGGTTCGCGATTTCCTCTGAAGGTGTAATGACAGCAAGCATTAAGCCCATTCCTCTTACTTCTGAAATTAGCGGATGCACCAGCAATTTTCTGAATAATTTTTCTTTTTCCAGGCTTTCTGACATTAAGTCTGATGAAGTGATTTCTTTTAATGTAGCTAAAGCTGAAGCAGCAATTACAGGATTTCCCCCAAAGGTAGTGATATGTCCCATTTTTGGATTGTCAGAAAGGCTATCCATCATTTTAGCTGAAGCCGAAAAAGCGCCAATTGGCATTCCGCCGCCCATTCCTTTGCCTAAAGCAACAATATCTGGCACCATATCAAAATTCTGAAATCCAAAGAGTTTTCCTGTTCTGCCGAAGCCTGGCTGGATTTCATCTAAAATCAATAAGGCACCAACTTCTTCACAACGTTGTTTGATCTTTTTTAAATAATTATTTTTTGGAAGTATAAACCCGGCTCCACCCTGTATACTTTCCAGGATTACTGCCGCGGTTTTTTCGGTAATCTTTTCTAAATCTTTCTCTTCGTTAAACTGAATAAAAGAAATTCCACCTAAAAGAGGTCTAAACGGTTTTTGGCGTTCTTCGTAATCCATTAAGCTTAAGGAGCCCATGGTATTGCCGTGATAAGCCTGGTGAGCTGCAATAATTTCAGCTCTTCCGGTGTAACGCCGTGCAAGTTTTAAAGCACCTTCAATAGCTTCGGTACCCGAATTGGTGAGATAAGTTTTTTCCAAAGGTTTAGGGAATTGTTCTGCCAGTAACCTGGTTAATTCAACGGCGGGTTGCTGGGCGTATTCTCCATAAACCATAACGTGTAGGTACTTTTCGGCTTGTTCCTTTATTGCCTTTACCAATTTTGGATGACAATGTCCCAAACTACAAGCTGAAACCCCTGCTACAAAATCCAGGTGCTTTTTTCCATCTGTGGTAAAAATGTAGGAACCCTTGGCCGATTCCACTTCCAAACCTAAAGGATGGGGAGTGGTTTGTGCCTGGTATCTCAGGAAATCTTTATTCATCTTTTTGATCTTCTTCAGCTTCAGGATTAGCTTTATTTTCTTGCTCTGTAGCTTTAATCATTTCCTGTTGCTTCTTTAATTGAGGGATAGAATCTCTTAGCCTATTTTGTAATTCTTCGGCTTCAGTTTTAGCTGCATTTTCTTCATCTCCGTTTTCAGTATTAATTAACTGCTGTGCATCTTTTAGCTGCGGAATACTATCTTTTGCCCTGTTTTGAAGGTCTTCGGGTTTAAGTCTGGATTTATCGTTAAGCAGCATATCGTCTCCTTCTTCGCGTTCATCAAAAAACGCTTCATCTTCTTCCGGCAACGGGATTCCTTCAATTTTAACCAATTCGGGCACCGGTTTGCCTTTAAACAAATCTTCTTTTGTAAGTAATCGCTCATCGCCCCGCCAGTTAAAACCAATTAATTCCCGAACATTTACGGGGAAATCTTCTTCCGGGGTTAAATTCCCGTCAACATTCTGGTAGTAATAAATATCTTCAATTTCCCGTTCTTCAAAAAGGATTTTAATAGAACTGGAGAGGGTTTTGTTAATCCCAATAAGTTCCTGGTCGCTATTACGGCTGTAATAAAGGGTTTCGGTATTTTTATTAATATCTACCTGATATAGCTCATTGTCTTCAAATAATCCTACCAGGTCCATTCCTTTTACCTGGTTGTACCCATCTATAGTATCTTTTTGAATAAGAAAGGCATTGTTAAAAACCCGCATAGAATCAAGCTGTTCGGTTTTGGTGTTGCTTTGCAAATGGATAGTGTCTCCCGTCATTTGACTAAGACCGCTCCAAAGCACCGGACTTCGGCGCTTAGTGACAGAAGTAACCGGACCGCTGGTAATATTGATCATTTTGGTTAGACCGGTTTTCTGATTTATATGTACCGAATCACTCTTCCCGCTCATATCGCTTTTGAAAAGTCTAACATCATAAAATCCGCGAATTATTCTTTTTTCAGGTTTTCCGGTGATCATTATGGTATCACCGTGAATAAACAATGAATCCCTATCCTGAACGCTGGCTGCAACCGCTCTTTTAGTAATAAAAACCGAATCTTTATCCCGAAAAACTTCAGCATAATGCCCTGTGACGACACTCTCGTTAATGGTATCTATTACTTCAATATTATTCGTAGCAGAAGCAAAATTGGTATTCCGGTTAAAATACATGCTATCGCCTTTAACCGTTCTGTTTTCGTAATCTATTTTTGAATTTTTTACAAAATAACCGGTATCACCCCTGGTATCATAAAAGCCACGTTCACAATAAACAGTGCTGGTTTCACTTTCTATGGTTGAAGGGCCATACAGATATGCGTGGCCGGTTTCGCCATAAAAATCAAGTTGTTCTGAATTGATGATGTATTCGGGATTGGTAAGCACTACATCTGAAACAAAAGAATATTTATCATCTTCCATAAAATACCGACCAATATTACTGGTAATCACCCCGCCGGTGTCTATTACTTTACCACCGCTTCTGTAATAAGCCTGTTGTTTTAGCCGGTCAAGGAAAAGACTGTCAGATTCCAGGGTGGTTTGGGGGCGCTTCATCACCACCTCACCACTGGCGAAGGCAAACTGGGAGTTTCCGTTATACTCCGCATAATTACTATTTAATTTTACGGTATCGCCCTGTTGCATTCTCACATTGCCAAAAGCCCTGAAGAAGTTTTCATCTTTATAATGAATGGCGAGATCGCACCAAACCTCTATACCTTCGTGCTTAAAATACACCTGGTTTTCAACTTTGCTTAAAACAAAGGCCCCTGGATATTTTTCATCCTGAATATTTCTATCGGCACTATAGTCAATTTCTTTTGCTTCCTGCGCCTGAGTTAAAGCCGGAAAAACCAAAAAGGCAAATACTATAAAAAGAATGAATTTTTTCAAGGTGAAAATTTTTTCAAAAGTAATTAAAATTCTGCCATCCATAATGGTAATTGTCGTAAGTCCGTAATCAGATTATATAATGGAATAACGCAAAATGAATCTTTAATTACCAAATCAATGCTTAATAAACTTCATAAGTTTTAAGGTGTTTCCATTTTTATTTAGAAAACTTTAACGCTAATACAAAAACCGTTGCCGGAATTACTGCGTAAGTATAGGAAACAACTAAAAATTAAATTATGGAAAAACCACGTATTAAGGTTGATGCAGTTTCTGTGAAGCCGGTAAAAAACAGCAAATCCCGAAGAAGATTTCTAAAAATGGGAGGACTCGCTATGGCGGGTTCAGGATTATTACTTTATGGATGTAGCAGTGATGATGATGTTAATAATCCCGAACCTATGCCAGGAGAAGTGTTTGACCTGGGTAGTGGCGATGTTGGTATTTTAAATTATGCTTACGCCCTGGAGCAACTGGAAGCTGCGTTTTATACCAACGTATTAGATGGTTCTTACTGGGCCGGAGCGACTGCTGAGGAGAAATTGATTCTGGAAGATCTCTATGACCACGAGGTTATTCATAGAGAATTCTTTAAAGCTGCAATTAATGCAAATGCTGAAGCCAGCCAGGTTTTACCAGAACTTGAATTTGATTTTAGCAGTGTAAATTTTGCCGACAGAGATTCTGTACTGGCTACAGCCCGTGTCCTGGAAGATACCGGCGTGGCAGCATATAATGGAGCAGGTAGATTACTGCAAACACCAGATTTTTTAGTAATTGCCGGAAAAATAGTTTCGGTAGAAGCAAGACATGCGGCTGCTATAAGGTCTATATATCTTGAACACGATACCGCTTTCGCAGGTGATGATATTATTGATAGTAATGGTTTAGATCTCGCCAAAGACCCACAAACCATTCTTAGCGAAGTGGGAGCTACGGGCTTTGTAGTGACCCCGTTTACCGCTAATAACTTACCTCAATAAGTATTAATCAACTTAAAAACAATATTATGAATATTATAAAATTTTTAGATGAATTTACTTCAGAAGACCTTATCAAAAAGTCTTCTTCAAGAAGAGAAATGCTTGGTAGCTTAGGGAATTTAGGGAAAAAGGCGGCTATGGTAGCTGTACCTTTTGGCCTTGCTTCAACCTCCGGAAAGGCATTTGCACAAAGTAGTGGTAATGATGCTATAGGTGCATTACAACTGGCACTTACCTTAGAATATCTTGAAGCTGAATTCTATATAAAAGCATTAGATTCTGGAGTATTACCAAGCGGTGGAAGAGCCGAAGCGGTATATAACCAAATATCAAAACACGAATCTGCTCATGTTGAGTTTCTAAAGGCAGGTTTGGGTGACAACTCAGTAGATTCACCAGAATTCGATTTTACTGCTGGCGGAGCTTTCGATCCATTTAATCCAAATAATGATATGGCGTATGCCCAATTATTAGCTTTAGCCCAGGCGTTTGAAGATACCGGGGTGAGAGCCTATAAAGGACAGGCTACAAATTTAATGGGCACCGAATTTTTGACACCTGCATTACAAATTCATTCTGTAGAAGCAAGGCATGCATCTGAAATAAGAAGGTTAAGAGCCGATGTTTTAGGAGATAATACTAACGAGAATGCACTTGGTTGGATCACTTTAAACAATCGCGGACCGGGAATGCCAGAAGCAACGCAGGCTGTGTACGATGGAGAAGAGAATGTAGTACAGGGTGGAGTAAACCTGGTAGATGCTACAGGATTTAGCGCCGAAGCGGTATCACAATCTTACGATGAGCCCATAAGCGGAGAAGTAGCCCAGCAAATCGCGGGATTATTTATTGTGTCATAAGTATAATTGGCTCAATTCTAATTTTTTGTTATTAAGAATTTTTGTGCTAAAAAAAGCCGTTTCAACTGAAACGGCTTTTTAAATTTATAATTGCTTTTTTTTAGCGTTCTATAGTTTGAGTTCTGTCTGGCCCTACAGAAACCACTTTAATAGGTATTTCCAGTTCTTTTTCCAGAAATTCCACATACTCATTAAATTCTTTCGGAAGTTCATTAGCCTTCGTCATCCCTGTAAGATCTGCTGCCCAACCTTTAATTTCGGTATAAACAGGTGTTACATTTTCTGCTTCAATATTATAGGGTAAATGTTGAATTTCCTTTCCCTTATAATTATAGGCGGTACATACTTTAAGCGTTTTAAATCCGCTAAGTACGTCACCTTTCATCATAATTAATTGGGTGATTCCATTTACCTGAACCGCATATTTTAAAGCTACTAAATCCAGCCAGCCACATCTACGGGCCCTACCGGTGGTTGCACCAAATTCGTTACCAACCCGTCCCATAGTTTCACCGTCTTCATCAAAAAGCTCTGTAGGGAAGGGGCCGCTTCCAACGCGGGTGGTGTATGCTTTAAAAATCCCGTAAGCTTCGCCAATTTTATTTGGTGCCACACCAAGACCTGTACAGGCACCTGCCGCAGTAGTGGTAGAAGAAGTTACAAAAGGGTAGGTCCCAAAATCTATATCGAGTAAAGATCCCTGGGCACCTTCAGCCAGAATAGTTTTTCCTTGTTTTTGCGCCTCGTGCAAATAAGCTTCACTGTCTATAAAAGTTAGTGATTTAAGCGTTTTAACCGCATTAAAAAATTCCTTTTCCAATTCGGCAAGATCATATTGAACATCTACATCGTAGAATTTGATCATTTTTTCGTGCTTATCGGCCAGGGTTCTATATTTTTCCTTCCAGTTAGAAAGTTCTAAATCTCCTACACGAATTCCGTTTCTTCCGGTTTTATCCATATAAGTAGGACCAATACCTTTAAGGGTTGAACCAATTTTGGCCTTGCCTTTAGAAGCTTCAGAAGCAGCATCTAAAAGCCTGTGAGTAGGCAAAATTAAATGTGCTTTTCGTGAAATAAGGAGTTTAGATATGTAATCTATATTATGTTTGCTAAGGTTGTCCAGTTCCTTTTTAAAAATTACAGGGTCTATCACAACACCGTTACCTACAAGGTTGATGGTTTCATCGTGAAAAATTCCTGAAGGAATAGTATGTAATACGTGTTTCTGGCCGTCAAATTCCAGAGTGTGGCCTGCGTTTGGCCCGCCCTGAAATCTAGCAATAATATCGTATTTAGAGGTGAGTACATCAACAATTTTTCCTTTGCCTTCGTCACCCCATTGGAGACCGAGTAGTAAATCTACCGCCATTGAAATCTTAAGTTAATTGGTTGTTTTTTTGTTGCCGTAAAAATATAAAGAATGTTTGGTTATTTCTATATCAAACACTTCTTCGATAGTTTTTTTAATAGATTGAATACGCGGGTCGCAGAATTCTATTACTTCACCGGTATCGGTAAGAATAACATGGTCGTGCTGCCGGTCAAAATATGATTTCTCATACTGAGACTGGTTTTGTCCAAACTGGTGTTTTCTTACAAGTCCGCATTCCAGTAATAATTCTATGGTATTATAGAGAGTGGCACGACTTACCCGGTATTTTTTATTCTTCATTTTAATGTAGAGTGATTCTATATCAAAATGATCGTCGTTATTGTAGATTTCCTGAAGTATTGCAAAACGTTCGGGGGTTTTTCTATGCCCTTTTTCTTCCAAATACTTGGTAAAAACGTTTTTAACTACTGCCTGATCGTTCTTATTTACAACTTTTTTGCTCATAGTTCTTTGTACCTTACAAAGGTATGGGATTATTCACGGCTAACCTTATCTATGCCGTTAATTTTTTTGAGTCGGTTCATGATTTTTGTAAGTATCGCATTGTTCTTAACCCTTAGTGTAATTTGCCCGCTAAAAACACCGTCTATACTTTCAAAATTAATCTTTTGCATATTCACATTCAGGTTACTGGAAATTTCCCGGGTTATCTCACTTACCAGGCCTAAATTGTCGATTCCGGTTAGTTTCACCACGGCTTTAAAGTCTTGCTGAGAAGAGTCTATCCATTTGGCAGGAATAATTCTATAGGCATAATTACTTTGAAGCTGAAGCGCATTAGGACAGTTTTTCTTATGGACTTTAATACCATCGTTTACCGTTACAAAACCAAAAACCTGGTCTCCCGGAATTGGGTTGCAACAATTCGCCAATTTATATTCTAAAGTTTCATCTTCATCCCGTCCAAAAACAAGTTGGTCATATTTTGAAGTTATTTCATCTTTATTAAGATCTTCAGCAATAACCGGTTTTTTGATCTTTCGCTTAATATAACTTACCAGTGCGTTACTTCTGGATGCAGCAAATTCTTTAAGTTTTTGATTATCAATTTTGCCAATTCCAACACGATAAAATAAATCCAGGCTGGTTTTTAGGTTAAAATGAACCACCAGCTCGTTAATTATTTTCTCGTTAAACGGAATTTTTTGAGCTCGTAATTTTCGGGTAAGAATTGCTTTCCCTTCTTCTGCTATTTCCCGTTTTTCGTCTTTTAAAGAAGATTTTATCTTAGCACGAGCTCTTGCAGTTGTTGCATAATCCAGCCAATTTACATTGGGTTGTGCATTTTCTGAAGTAATTATTTCTACCTGGTCTCCGCTTTTTAACTCGTGGCTTAAAGGCACCAGTTTATTGTTAACCCGGGCACCACGTGTTTTTAAACCTATTTCAGTATGTATACTAAAGGCGAAATCTAAAGGAGTAGAGCCTTTTGGTAAAGATTTTAAATCTCCCTGTGGTGTAAATACAAATATTTCTTTTGAATAAAGATTTAGCTTAAACTGCTCTACAAAATCTACGGCATTTACATCTGGATTTTCCAGGGCTTCCTGAAGCCGGTTTAACCATTCTTCTATTCCGTGATCATCTTGAGTATCGCCCTGCTTGTATTTATAATGAGCTGCGTAACCTTTTTCAGCAATCTCATTCATACGCTGACTTCTAATTTGAACTTCTACCCAGCGACCTTTTGGCCCCATAACGGTAATATGCAGCGCTTCGTAACCTGTGGATTTAGGCGAAGAAATCCAATCCCGAAGCCGGGTAGGGTTTGGCCTAAAATGATCGGTTACTATTGAATAAATTTTCCAGGCGAGAAATTTTTCGTTGGCCTGGTCACTTTTATAAATAATTCTAATGGCAAATTTATCGTAAACCTCGTCAAAGCTTACATTCTGAGCTTTCATTTTACGATGAATGGAGTAAATAGATTTAGGTCTACCTTTAATATCGTAGTCAAAATTTTCCTGTGTAAGGGAATCTTCAATTACTTTAGAAAACTCCCTAATATAAGCATCCTGCTCTTCTTTACTTTCTTTTATTTTGGTGTGAATCTCGTGGTACACCTCAGGTTCTGTATATTTTAAACCAAGGTCTTCGAGTTCGGTTTTAATATTATAAAGTCCTATTCGGTGGGCTAGCGGGGCATAAATATAAAGGGTTTCTGAAGCAATTTTTTCCTGTTTATCCCGTCTCATAGCATCCATAGTTTGCATATTGTGCAATCTATCGGCTATTTTGATAATAATTACCCGAATATCATCATTCAAAGTAAGCAGCATTTTCCGAAAATTTTCGGCTTGCAGCGAAACATCTTTATCTTTCTTTAAACTAGAAATTTTTGTGAGTCCGTCTACGATAGTCGCTACGGTTTCTCCAAACATTTCCTGAATATCTTTAAGCGTGTATTGGGTATCTTCTACTACATCGTGTAAAAGTGCGGCGATAATAGAAGTGGCATCCAATCCAATTTCTGAAGCTACAATTTTTGCCACCGCAATTGGATGAAAAATATAAGCTTCGCCAGATTTTCTACGTTGATCTTTGTGGGCATCTACAGCGGTATCAAAAGCCTTTCTAATTTGCTTTTTATCATCGTCACTTAAACTACGGTAACTTATGCGCAGCAGTTCTTTATATTGCCGCGCAATTTGCTTGTTTTCTTTTTCTATAGCTGCTTCTGTCATAATTTAAAAGTACAATTAAGTAGGTAAAGAAACAACTACAAACCACGCTTTAAGTTTCTGAATCTTTGTAAAAGTGTAGGATGCGAATAATGCATAAAAACATAAGCTTTATGCGGAGTAAGATTACTCAGGCTGTTTTTAGTAAGTTTTTTTAAACTCGAAATTAACGGCTCGGCACCATAGGTGTTCTTCGCATAATTATCTGCCTGGTATTCAAACTTTCGGGATAAATAATTCATTAATAATCCTGTAATTTCTGAAATTGGGCTGTATAAAATTCCAAAAGCTATCAAACCAATATGAAAACTGGGTTCTTCTACACCCAACGCTTGTGATAGGGCAGGGCTACCTACAAATAACGAAAGCAACCACAATGTAAAGCCTGTAGTTAAAATTGAAGCCAGTAAATTCACAATAATATGGTTCTTTTTATAATGCCCAACCTCGTGTGCCAATACCGCTACAATTTCCTCTTCTTCCAAATCTTTTACCAGGGTGTCAAAAAGAGTAATGCGTTTTTCCTTACCAAAGCCCGAAAAATAAGCATTGGCTTTTGTACTTCTTTTAGAACCATCTATAATAAAAATATTATCTAAAGTAAACCCAACACTTTTGGCGTAGGTTTCAATTTTTGTTCGCAAAGAACCTTCTTTCAATGGGCTTTGCTTATTGAACAAAGGCACAATAAGTTTTGCATAAAACATATTGAGAAATATGGAAAAAACCGCTACGAGAATCCAGGCATACCACCAGAAATCATTACCCGCAAATTGATAAAACCAAACGATAAGCGCAAGAATTCCGCCGCCGAGGATAATCATCATAAACCAGCCTTTAATTTTATCCAGGAAAAAAGTCTTTTTCGTGGTTTTATTAAAACCGTATTTTTCTTCTATCACAAAAGTGCTGTACCAGGAGAACGGTGTGGTAAGAATATCGCTACCAATCATTATTATTCCGAAGAAAATAAGGGCGACCAGAATTGCATTATCGGTGAAATTTCTCGCGATGTCATCTACCCAGGCAAATCCGTCAAAAATAATAAATCCTAAAGTGAGTAATACGGAAAAAGTGGAGGTGATAATTCCAAAACGGTAACGTTCCTTTTTGTAGCGCTGAGATTTTTCGTATTCATCCTTGTTGTAAACATCACTGAGTTCCTGCGGAATTGCATCATCAAAATGTTTTGCGTTTAAAGTATCCAGAATTTTATCGATAATAAAATCGATAATTATAATGGCAATGATGATATAAAATAGGGTTTGGGGATTCAAAGGCTTTTTATTTTAATGCTGAATTATACTTAAAAATTTTGGTGTTTTTCTTTAAAAACCGCGCTGTCTTTTAGCTTCAAAAATAAGTATTCCAGCTGCAACAGAAACATTCATAGAATCAATTTCACCGCTCATAGGAATAATAATATTTTGCGTGGAATTTTCGCGCCATTCTTCGCTTAATCCGGTTGCTTCAGTTCCCACCACAATTGCTGCAGATTTTGTAAAATCGATGTTGTGGTATGGTTTTGACGCTTGCAAAGCTGCTGCGTAGATAGAAATATTATTTTCCTTTAAAAAATCAATAATTTCTGAAGTACTCCCGGTAGCAATTTGGTTGGTGAAGACACAACCCACGCTGGAGCGGATGATATTTGGATTATAAAGATCGGTTTTTGGGTTTGCTATAAAAACAGCATCTACTTTTGCGGCATCGGCAGTTCTTAAAATAGCACCTATATTTCCCGGTTTTTCTGGAGCTTCAGCCACAAGAATTAAGGGGTTTTTAGTTTCAAATTTAATACTGCGAAGATTATTTTCTTTGGTTTTAAAAATGGCTAAAACACCTTCAGTACTGCTTCTATAAGCCAGTTTTTCATAAACTTCCGAAGAAATTTCAGTTACTTGAAATTCATCTGAAGTAAATTCCTGAATTTTCTCAAAACTTATTAAATCGGGGCAAAAATAAATTGCCTTTAGTTCAAATTCGCCCTTTAAAGCCAATTCGATTTCCCGTTGGCCTTCTACCATAAAAACGCCTTCTTTCCGGCGAAGCCGGGATTTTTCCTGTAATTGAAGTAGGTGTTTTACCTCCTTATTTTGTGTACTGCTAATTTGCTTAACCATAGGTGTAAAAATAGGGAGTTTAAACCTATTGCAAAGAAAAAGAGGTTAACAAAATACCTGCTTAGATATAGTTGCTAACCTCTTTAATATATTTAAATTTTTTATTTACTGGCGCTCTCGTATTTTTCCATATAACGCTGGTAAAGTTCGGTTTGGTGAGTTTCCAAACTTACTTCTCTGCCCTGGATAAAAGCGTGGGTTAAAATATTTCCGCGCATATCTAAGGCATCACCTTCGCTAATAAATAAAGTGGCATCTTTTCCTTTTTCTAAAGTGCCCACCATATCATCTATTCCAAGAATTTTAGCAGTATTAGAAGTAATTAATTTTAAAGCTTCTTCTTTACCCAATCCGTAAGCACCGGCAGTTCCTGCATAGAAAGGTAAGTTTCTGGTATTCATCCGCTCCATACTTCCGCTGCTTTCCAGGGCTACTAAAACACCTTTATTATGAAGAATTCCGGCTAATTTATATGGAAAATCATAATCGTGATCTTCACTGTTTGGCTGATCGTGCGGACGCTGAACCAAAACAGGAATGTTATTCTCTTTAAGTTCTTCAATAGCTTTATGAGCCTCATAACCACCAACAATTACTAAATGTTCTATTTCCTGTTTTTGTTTAAAATCTATTACATCCAGTATTTCTTTTTTTCCGTCTACGTGAATAAAAACACGTTTTTCTCCGCTAAAAACGTTTTTCATCACATTGTAAGCAAGATTGGTTTTTTCGCTGTTTCCTTCCAAATAAGCTTTTGCAGAAGCAAAAAATTCTTCCAACTCCAAAAGTTCTTCCTGGTAATCATCGCTGGGTTTAATCCCGGGATCTTCCCCGGCCCACCAACGGCCACGGGTAAAACTGCTTGGCCAATTTATGTGAAGCCCATCATCCTCCTTAATAACCGCATCTTCCCAGTTCCAGGCATCAAACTGTACAATAGAAGAAGTGCCGGAAATTCTACCGCCTCTTGGTACAATTTGCCCCATTAAAACCCCGTTTGGACGCATACTTTCTACCAGCTTACTTTCAGCATTATAAGCGATTATACTTCTAATATGAGGAAGCATGGATCCTATCTCATCTTCATCATCGGTAGCACGAACTGCATCAATTTCTACTAAACCTAAAGTGGCGTTGGGTGCTATAAATCCCGGGTAAGCGTGTTTTCCTTTGGCTTCAATAATACGGCCGCGATATTGCATTTTTGTAGCAGTGGCATCCATCACCTGGGTGATTTTTCCATCTTCAAAAATAATTAAACTATTTTCTATTATTTCACCATTTCCTAAGTGCGCGGTGGCACCAACTATGGTAATTGCTTCGGTTTGTTTAGAAGCAGGTGTTTGCTGCGCAAAAGAATTTCCTATACAGGTAAATAGTGCGAGTAGTACTAAATATTTCATCTTCATTTTTTCTTTTTAATGGATTTCTTCCAGGGTATTACAATGGATATGTTGTTCTTCTTTCTTTGTTACCGGTTGTGTTTTTAGCCCTTTATTTTTAGCCTTTAACATTTGGGTAATTAATTCACTTCTTTGCTGCTGAATTTCTTGTCGCAACTTTTTATCTCTCTCTATATCAAAGAAAACTTTTCCCTGAATTAAAGTTTTTTCGGCTTTGGCGTAAATCGATAGTGGATTATCTGACCATAGAACCAAATCTGCATCTTTTCCTGTTTTTACACTTCCAACGCGATCGTCTATATGCAATAATTTTGCCGGATTCAAGGTTACAAATTTCCAGGCTTCTTCTTCAGAAACTCCACCGTATTTCACAGATTTTGCTGCTTCCTGGTTTAATCTTCTGCTCATTTCTGCGTCATCACTATTAATTGCAGTTACTATTCCCTGGCTATGCATAATTGGTGCATTAAAAGGAATGGCATCATTAACCTCATATTTATAAGCCCACCAGTCTGAAAAAGTAGAACCGCCGGCGCCGTGCTCCTTCATTTTATCGGCCACTTTATAACCTTCTAAAATATGCGTGAACGTATTAATTCTGAAATCAAAATTTTCAGCGACTTTCATCAACATATTAATTTCGCTTTGAACATAAGAGTGCGCTGAAACAAAACGTTCGCTATTAATGATCTCCAAAAGGGTTTCCATTTCCAGGTCCTTTCTAAAGTCTTTGTCGTTTTGTTTTGCCTTTTCATATTCTTTTGCGCGGGTAAAATAATCGGTAAAAACCTGTTCTACACCCATCCTGGTTTGTGGAAACCTGGAACGGCTTCCCCAGTTAGATTGCTTCACATTTTCACCCAATGCGAATTTTATAAATTTAGGGGAGTTTTCAAAAATCATATCTTCCGCATCTTCACCCCATTTTAACCTTAAAATTGCAGAACGGCCGCCAATAGGATTCGCCGAACCGTGTAAAAGCTGTACGGTAGTTACCCCGCCTGCAAGATTGCGATAAATATTCATATCTGTGGGATCTACCACATCTTCCATAGTAACTTCTGCAGTAGAGTTGTGGCCGGCCTCGTTAATAGCCGAAGCCGCAATATGTGAATGCTCGTCTATAATTCCTGAAGTTAGATGTTTTCCTGTGGCATCTATCACTTTGGTATTTCCGGCGTTAAGGTTCTTTCCAATCCTGGAAATTTCCCCGTTTTTCACCAAAACATCAGTATTTTCTAAAATTCCTTCTGCTTCGTTTGTCCAAACTGTTGCG
The DNA here is from genome assembly GCF_963972535.1 of uncultured Salegentibacter sp. Classification (NCBI taxonomy): domain Bacteria; kingdom Pseudomonadati; phylum Bacteroidota; class Flavobacteriia; order Flavobacteriales; family Flavobacteriaceae; genus Salegentibacter; species uncultured Salegentibacter sp. Next base: position 8,285 of record NZ_CAXAVR010000033.1, on the reverse strand, counting down.
TTTTTAAAAAGAATAGTTTCTTCTTTAGGCATTTCTGAAAATCCGTAAGCTTTATTCGGAAAACTTACCGGCATAATTTCGCGAATATCTTTCTCTTTATCTTCTCCGTTTTCTTCTTCGTCTTCTTCCGCTGCAGCGGTTTCAGTTGAAGCTTTCCTGGTCGCTGAAAAATCAACTTCTGAACCATCGCTTAAATAAGCCGTACCAGAAATTTGTTCTTTATTATCCTCGGTTTTGGCCACTAAACGGGTGAAACCTGTTTTGGTAGTATCGGCAGGAGAAAGCAATAAATTCATCCAATTATCAGAAAAACTAAGTTTTGCGCCTAATTTTGTATCTCCAGATTTTACACTTGCCTTTGGAGCTTCAGGTTTTCCTGAAATCTTTAATTCATACGTTTTTCCTTCTAAATTAAGATCGTAGGTTCCGGTAATATCTGTAGTGTTCATTTTATTGATCACTGTTTTTTCGCCCTGGATCCAGTTTTCAAAAACACTTGTTTCTTTATTAAAATAATCTCCTGAAGTGATTATAAAGTTAGCCCACGCGCCTTCTTTTAAGGTTCCCAGGCGATTTTCTTCGCCAAGAATTTTTGCAGGGGTAGTGGTTAAGGCAGCAAGAGCATCTTCTTTACTTAAACCGTAGGAAACGGCTTTTAATAAATTATTTCTGAAATCTTTTTCAGCATCAAGATCGTGTGCCGTGATCGTAAAAGGAATATCATTTTCTGCAAGCATTTTTAAGTTTGCCGGGGCCTGGTTCCAGGTTTTCATTTCATCTATAGTCACGTGTTCTGCCATAAAAGGGTCTTCCACATCGTAAGCATCGGGGAAATTAAGGGGCACAATAAAAGTGCTTCCGGTTTCTTTAATTTCCTCTAGACGCTGATATTCTTTTCCGTCTCCCAGGATCACATAATTCACATTGAATTCGTTACCTATTTTTCCGGCTCTTAAAGCATCCAATAGGTTATCTGTTGCGAAAATTTGAGTCAGATTTTTATTTCGGTTTAAAGCTTCTAAAGCTAAATCTTTGTTGTTAGATTTTCCTTTTCCGTACCATTCGGCATCTAAATATGTCTGCCGAATTAATGCCATTGCACCCATTGTTGAAGTAGGGTAAGATTGGCGAGACAATTTACTTTTATCAAAAGACAGGTATTGTGCCGAGCGATCTTTTAAAATTCTATCTCCCTCGGTGCCTCCGGGATTTAAAGCTACCAACATCCCGGTACCGCGAATAATCCCATCTGGAACGTGTGTATTTACGGCGCCAAACCCTGCTTTATGGAGGGAAGTTGCCGTTTTTTCATCATAATTAAAGTGTTGTACCGCCTCGGTTTCCGCCCTTATATGGTCGTTCCAGTAATAGCCTTCCCGGTTCGCATCATATTGCGGCTGGCCGTTCCCGTTACTGGCTTCTTTAGGTTCCTTTATTCCAAAGCTGCTGTAAAGATCAATAAAAGAAGGATAAACTTCTTTCCCTTTTAAATCTATAACAATGCTGTTTTGTGGTTCGCTAACCGATTTACCAATGGCAGTAATTTTGCCATCTTTTACCACGAACATTCCGTTTTCTATTGTTTGCTGCGGACTTACGTGAATTTTTGCATTTTTAAATACCGTGTAATTGGTTTGTGGGTTTTTAACCCCGTCGTTTTTGGGGAAGTATTCCTGGGCGTTGCTTTGCAAACTGACCAGAAATACCAGACATAGTAAAAGTCTTATTTTCATAAATTGTAGCTGAATTAAATGTGGCTTAGAAATTAAAGGTGGTAAATTAAGAAAATTATAACAAAGCCGAAATTGGTTTTTGAACTATATGAGAATTTATTTTTCTTACTAACTATTTCATTAATTATTAGGTTAAAGTCTATTCTTTTCTTCTGAAAAATAATTCACCAAAAGTGCTACCACATAACTATAGCTTTTCATTCCATCGGCCTGGTTATTTACAATTAAAAAGCGATTGTAAAATGCCTGAAATATGGGTTCAAAAGGATTTTGATGCGCCAACCAGAATTCTTCTACTTCCCGGTAGTTTTCTAAAATACCCGGATTCATTTTCGCCTTTAAATTTTTAAACTTATCCGGATCCCTTCGGTATAATTCATTTAAACAATATCGTAAAGCAAACGTATATCCCGAATACCTGAAATAAGCATCAGGATGATTCATGGTGCTAAGGCAGGCAATAAAATTAGCTTCATTCTCTTTTGCAAATCCTAATTGATGTCCAATTTCGTGACTGGCAGTGGTGGGGATTTTATAAGGTACAATTTGGGTGTTTACCTGGGCTTCCCCGGTTAGCGGATTTAGATAACCATTGAAGCCCATATAAGAAAGCGGTATGCTATATAAGGAGCGTTTTAGCGATTCTCCTTTATAGGTAAGTTCAGGGAAATCTTTGCTAATATTGGTATAACCTTCTATTGTTTTTTCAAAGATTTCATTTTTAGAATAGGGAATTACCACGCTAACCGAATCATTTTCCGTTAGTTGATTGTGGAGTTTGTTAGACTCAATAATTAATATTTCTGAAAGTTGATAAAGCTCTTCGGTGGTATAATCGTTTTCAATTTCTAAAGCTTCGTGAAGCGGTAAGCGGTAATAATTAAATCCCCAGAAAATATGAAAACAGGCATATACTACTGATAATACAGCAAGAACATCTATCACCCAAAAACGAGGGTTTCTAAATTTTTGCTTAAAACGTCTTAGTAGCCAACGAATTATTAAAATTCCGAAGAAAGTATATAAGAGATCACCAAGAGAAAACGGTAAAAATCCGTGCCCATAGCGCATTAATTTTGAAAATTCAGGGTATAGAAATCGGCTGTACCAATTTTCTACCAGCTCGGGATGTCCGGCCAGGAAAAAGATAAAAATGATCTGCACGGGGAGCAGAAATGCTAAAATATAAAGTCCTTTTTTCTTCACTCGATAATCGAGATTTTATTCTCCGAGATCTGTCTCGAAATTAATAACATTATTTTCTATAATTGCTTCAAGAGCTTGCTACAGGGTAGTTTGCTTTTTAAAATTACAATTATTAGCAAAACACGGCTTAAAATTTTAAATAACTGTTCTTCATTTGGTTAAATAAGTTTTAAAAAGCTTGTAAATTTTCCTTCTTTGTTTATTACCAATACCTTTGTGAAAGACCAAAATATAAAACAATGAACGAAGAAATAAGGGAATTAGAGCCGAAAATCTTATGGAATAAATTTGCCGATCTAAACGAGGTACCACGACCTTCAAAAAAAGAAGAGCGGGTTATTGAGTTTATGAAAAACTTTGGAAACAAACTTAACCTGGAAACCCTGGTAGATGAAACCGGAAATGTGGTTATAAAAAAACCTGCTACTTCGGGGATGGAGGATAGAAAACCTATAGTACTGCAGGCGCATTTAGATATGGTGCACCAGAAAAATAACGATACCGATTTTGATTTTGAAACCAGCGGAATCAATATGTATGTAGATGAAGATTGGGTTAGGGCTAAAGGAACAACCCTGGGAGCCGATAACGGCCTGGGCGTTGCCAGTATGATGGCGATATTAGAAAGTAACGATATTCAGCATCCTGCTCTTGAAGCTTTATTTACGATAGATGAAGAAACCGGGATGACCGGTGCAAAAGGTTTGGATTCTAATTTACTGGAAGGAGATATTCTTTTAAATCTGGATACCGAAGAAGATGATGAAATTGGGATTGGATGTGCCGGCGGCGTAGATATTACTGCGGTTAGGGATTATGAAGTAGAGCACACACCCGATAATTCGGTTGGTTACCAAATAAAAGTAAAAGGTTTGCAAGGCGGGCATTCTGGGATGGATATTATAAAAGGTCTGGCCAATGCCAATAAAATTATGGCACGTGTACTTTTTGATTCTAATCGGGATTTCGGTTTGCGCGTTTCCAGCATAAAAGGTGGCGGATTACGAAATGCCATTCCTCGTGAAAGCGAAGCTATTGTGGTGGTAGATAAATCTAATACCGAAACTTTTTTAACTGAAATTATTCAGCAGGTGCGTGAGATTAAAGCTGAATTTGCTTCTCTGGAACCTAATATGGATATTGAAATTTCTGAAACCGAAGTTCCAAACGAAGTAATGAAAGTGGAAGATCAGCAAGAAGTAGTTAAAGCAATTTCTGCAGCGCATAATGGAGTTTACAGAATGAGTCCTGATATTGAAGGTTTGGTTGAAGCTTCTAATAATATTGCCAGCGTAAAAGTTGGGGATGGAAAAGTGAAAATTAACTGTCTTACAAGATCATCGGTAGAATCTTCAAAAGATGATTTGGCCAATAGTTTGGAAGCAACCTTTGAGCTGGCGAAATTTAAGGTGAAATTATCTGGGGAATATCCGGGTTGGGCACCAAATCCTAATTCTGCAATTTTAAAAGTTGTAGATGGATTATATCAAAACCTGCATAATGAGAAAGCCGATGTTGCAGCCTGCCACGCTGGTTTGGAATGTGGAATAATTGGAAACCATTATCCTGAAATGGATATGATTTCTTTTGGGCCTACCATTAGAGGGGCACATTCACCTGATGAACGCGCAAGTATTTCCTCAGCCCAGAAGTACTGGAAATTTTTAATTGAAGTTTTAAAGAATATTCCGAAGAAATAATTGGGAATATTTAGTAAGTAAAAAGGCTGTTTGAGTAATCATTTTCAAACAGCCTTTCTTATATATAAATTCAGGAAATTATTCCTGTATACCTACCAATTCTACTTTAAAAACAAGATCGGTGTTTGGAGGAATTACGCCACCGGCTCCTCTTTCTCCATAACCTAAATGGCTTGGGATATAAAGTAAAGCTTCATCTCCAACTTTTAATTGCTGAATGCCTTCTTTAAATCCTGGAATCATAGGAGCATCTGGACCGTAAACTACTGTCATGGGACCGTAACCACCCTGGTTTTTTCTTGCTTCGTTAAATAAGCCCATTTCTTTGGCCAGTTCTTCTTTGTTTGTATCAAAGATTTCACCGTCACTAAAATAGCCTTCGTAAAGCACTTCTACCATTTGTCCGGTTTTGGGTTTTTCACCTTCACCTTCATTTAAATAGTAAATTTTTAGTCCGCTATCTAATGTTTCAGCATCACCTTCGTGGCTTTCAAATTCTTCAGCCTGGGCTGCTTTAGCTTCCTGCCGCTTTTTAGCTTCGGCATCTTCCTTATCTTTTACTGCCTGTAGTTCTTCTTCAAATACCGTAGGAGCGTCAAAATTTTTGGCGGCTTTACCTTTTCTAATAATGTTTACCTCTTCCATGGTAACCGTCTTTACTGGCTTATCTCTTGGGCCTGTTTCAACTTTCCCTATAGAATCTACAACATCCTGGCCTTCTACAACTTTCCCAAAAACAGTATGCCTGCCATCAAGGTTTGGAGTAGGAGCAAGTGTAACAAAAAACTGACTTCCGTTAGTGCCCGGGCCGGCATTAGCCATAGAAAGAATTCCTTTAGAATCATGACTTAAGCTATCTACAATTTCATCTGGAAATTTGTAGCCTGGGCCACCACTCCCGGTTCCAGTGGGATCACCTCCCTGTATAACAAAACCGTCTATAATTCTGTGAAAAGTTAAGCCGTCGTAATAATTTTTGCCTTTATGGGTGCTGTCTACCATTTTGTTATTGCCTTCGGCAAGGGAAACAAAACTGGCTACGGTTATTGGAGTTTGTTCAAAGTAAAGTTCAGAAACAAAAGTTCCGTAATTGGTTTTAAATTCAGCATACATCCCATCTTCTAGATCTGGATATTCGTCGTTACACGCAAACATGGTAAATACCACGGCAAATAGTAATAAAAATTTACTGGTTCTCATTTATTATAAAAATTAAAAAGGCTTAATAAAGCCCGGGTTTACTTATTGTTGATTTTGAATTTCTTCTTTTTCAGTAATATTATTGAGGGTGACTTTTGTTTTTAAAGGCCAGTTTGTACCTATTTTATTTTTATCTCCATAATATCCAAAAGCTTTATACGAAGGAAATAAAAAAGTTACGGTTTCTCCTTGCTTCATTAATTTTATGCCCTGTCTTAAGCCGCTAAAAAGTTTTTCCTGGTCTATGGCATAAGTTCTGGTAGCTTTTTCTCCTTCGGCATAAATCACTTCATCATTTAAGGTGGAAATGCTATAATCGAATTCTACTATATCGCCAAATTCTGGTGTGGTTGTATTGATAGAATCTTCAATTTTTTTATGGTAAGCATACCAAAAACCATCTTGAGAAGAGTGATATTCTCTTGTAGAATCCCTTTGTATGGCAGTTTTAATAAGTGTTATTTCTTTTTCCAGTAATTCCTGGTTTTTAGCAATAGATTCGCTAAAGTGAGAACCCGATTTTTGGGTTACAGGGTAACGGGCTTCAGGAGATTTACAGGCTCCCAAAGCGAGTATTGCTATAAAAATTAGACATTTATTCATTATTGCAATTCCTTATAACTGGGAAGAATGGTATTAAGCTTTGTGATGGTGTCTTCCATAGAAAGTTCACTTTTACCTCCGGCCGCATTATTGTGGCCTCCGCCTTCAAAATGAGCCCTGGCAAATTCATTTACGTTAAAATTACCTTTAGATCTAAATGAAATTTTAATAATTCCCTCTTGTTTATTTTCAATAAAAATTATGGCAAAAACTACCTTTTCTATCGCCAGGCCGTAATTTACAAAACCTTCGGTATCTCCTTTTTGAAAATTATGTTTATCCAGCTCTTCCTGAGTTAAAGTTATGTAAGCCGTTTTATACTGAGGTTTTACTCGTAAGTTTTGCAGCGCAGTTCCTAAAAGCTGAAGCCGGTCTTCATTATAGGTGTCAAATATATTGTTATGAATTTCGTGATTTACCGCTCCTTTATCAATTAAATCGGCTATCACGCGGTGTGTTTCGGCACTGGTGGCACTAAATCTAAACGAGCCCGTATCAGTCATAATACCTACATAAAGGCAGGTGGCGATTTCGGGAGTGATTTTATGTACGGCGCGTAATTTATCAATAAAATGATACACCATTTCGCAGGTAGAACTCATTTCGGCATCGCTATAGGTATAGTTAGCAAAGTCTGAGGGTTCCCTGTGGTGGTCTATCATAATAAAAACAGCTTGCGAAGCTGTTAAGATCTCCTGCATATCGCCAGAGCGGTCTAGATGATTAAAATCCAGAGCAAAAACCAGGTCGGCTTCATTTATAAGATTTTCGGCATTTACTTTATCTTTTTCATAGATAATTACCTCATCATTTCCCGGTAGCCATTTTAGAAACCTGGGATAATCGTTTGGTGAAATCACATTTACCTTATGGCCTTTATCCCTTAAAAAATGCATTAAACCTAAGGTAGATCCCATGGCGTCACCATCGGGGCCTTTGTGTGGTACAATAACTATATTTTTAGCCTGGGAAAGTTCGGCAGTGATCTCTAAAATTGCTTGTTCTATCATAATTTAATATAAAATACCACCGGGATAAATCCTCAAGGTATTATGTTGAAAAATATGAAACAAAAAAGTTTCAAATTTCATTTCCTTTAGTGAAAAACCCAGCGCTGTAATTCAATCTCTTGCCCGGCGAGTAATCAGTAAAGATACAATTTATTAATACCAGCTTAAAAAACCAATCTGTATTTTTGTATTCAACAAATCAACAAAAAATGAAGGTAATTTTATCGCTCTTTCTAAGCTTTTTTCTATTTAGGCTTTAAAAAATGCAGCAGCCTGAAAGCTAAATTCATATAAAACTTAAAGGAGCTTGTATTTGCAGCTTATTTAATTATTTTTGCCAAAATTTAAAAAACCATAAGATGGCAGGAAAAAGAACATTCACCATGATAAAGCCCGATGCTGTTGAAGCCGGGAATGTAGGTGCAATATTAGAGCAAATTACCGCTTCAGGATTTAGAATTGTAGCTTTGAAAATGACTCAAATGACTACCGCTGATGCTGAAGAATTTTATGCAGTACACAACGAACGTCCTTTCTTTGGAGAGTTGGTAGAGTTTATGACTCGTGGGCCAATCGTATCGGCTGTGTTAGAAAAAGACAATGCCGTAGAAGACTTTAGAGCTTTAATTGGAGCAACAAATCCAGAAGATGCTGCTGAAGGAACTATAAGAAAAAAATACGCGAAATCTGTAGGTGAAAATGCTGTACACGGAAGTGATAGCGACGAAAACGCACAGATTGAAGCTGCTTTCCATTTTTCAGGTAGAGAGATGTTCTAAGCAGAACTTTTTAAGTAATATAAAAGCCATCAGTTATTCGCTGATGGCTTTTTT
>NZ_CAXAVR010000032.1:0-25198 GCF_963972535.1 uncultured Salegentibacter sp. | reverse complement strand
TGGTGATTTCAGCCTTATCCAATACCTTTTTTAATTGCTGAATTCTTTCTGAATTTGAATTATCAATCTCACCAAAAGTGATTCGGGGTTCAAAAGAAACGTGTTTTATTTTTCCGGGGTTTTCTACAAAACTCACAATATGGCAAAGACCAGCGAGTATATTTTTCTTCGGAAGAATTTCCTGTAATTTTTCAACATTATTTGCACCGTTCTGTAGCGGTAACACCATCGTTTCAGTTGAAATAATTGGTTTCAATTGACTCGCCACTTTAGGAATTTGCCAGGATTTAACCCCCAGGATCACCAAATCTGGTGTAGGAACTTCTGCTAAATTATCGGTAACCAAACTTGGTTGTACTTTAAAATTCCCGTTGATGCTTTCAACTTCGAGTCCGTTTTTCTTAATTGCTTCCAAATGTTTTCCGCGGGCAATCATCGTTACATCATAACCAGCCTGGGCGAGCTTTCCGCCAAAATAACCACCTACACCACCAATTCCGAAGATTAAAATTTTCATATTATTTGTGCTTTTCATTGCAAAATAGAATTAACCTACCTTTCCTGCGAGTTTTTTTTATACCTCGTAGGTTTGCAAAAGTTCCCAAACCTACAAGGTTGAAAAAACCTTGCAGGATGTAAAATTTGGTCTCTTACAATAAGCCAGGATTTTAAACTTATTATAATCTCTAAGTTATTAAACATGTTAGAAGCTGCAACAAGTTAAGCTTGACGAAATTAGATTTTTTAGAGACAACTTATAGATATTTCTGGGATTCCTATTTAAAATATTTTTTGTACTTGCTAATTTTTTTAAACTTTAAACGTTTTAAAGATATTGCAAGCTTAACTTTTATATTTTTACAAAAAATCTAAGGTCACCCATGAGCACATCTTTTGAAAAGTACCAGAGACGTCGATTAATTTCGTCTTATTTTTCGGTAGTGATAAGTATTGCTTTAGTACTTTTTTTATTGGGAATGTTAGGATTACTGGTTTTAAATACCAAAAAAGTAGCCGATCATTTTAAAGAACAAATTGCACTTACCGTATATTTAAAAGATACCGCCAAAGAGGTTGAGATAGAACAGCTCAAGAAAAGCCTGGCGATGGCCGATTATACAAAATCTACCACCTACGTTTCTAAAGAAAAAGCTGCTGAAGCCCACAGCAAGGAAATAGGCGAGGATTTTATGGGGTTTCTAGGCTATAATCCTTTACAAAATTCTATAGATGTATATATGAACGCCGATTTTGTTTCTGGTGAACAGGTAGATGAAATTGCTGCCGATCTCACTTCTAAAAACTTTGTAGATGAGGTAATTTATGATAAACCCCTTATTGCACTTTTAAACGAAAATGTAAAGAAAATTAGTTTCTGGGTGCTTATTGCCAGCGGGGTTTTCACCTTTATCGCTGTATTGCTTATAAACAGTTCTATTAGACTTTCGGTTTATTCTAAACGATTTATTATAAAAACCATGCAAATGGTAGGCGCTACCAAAGGTTTTATTCGCAGGCCATTTATTTGGCAAAGTGTAAAACTGGGAATAATTGGTGCCATAATCGCACTTATTGGTATGGCCGGGGCACTCTATTATCTTAACAATAGCTTCCCACAGCTCTCATTAACTTCAGATGTAAAATTACTCGCCGCTTTGTTTATAGGCGTTTTCGTTATGGGAATCCTTATCACCTGGCTAAGTACATTTTTTGCTACTTCACGGTTCTTAAACCTAAAAACCGACGAGCTTTATTATTAAAAAGCTTGCTTTAGCCTTCTTTTTTCTCAGAAATAGGACTAATTCAGAATAATTTTCAATTTTTTTTCGGCTAAAATATCTTTGTATATTTGATAATCGCAAACGTTTTAGTAAGCGAAACCCCTTGTAAACACTATAAAGTTCCTTATCGTGTCTCCTAAAAATCATTTAAATAAACATTCTTAAAACTGACTCTCGTCATAGATTCTGCTGCATTTCTGCCCCAACTTTGTACCAAACTTAAAAACCTAATATCATGAAAGTTTTAAAATCATATCAAGTAATTCTTACAGGCGTATTTTTTATGTTGCTAACCGCAGGCAGCATGTTCGGGCAAAATTTCAAAATGGATAATTCTTCTGAAATTATTGTTGAAGGAACCTCTAACATCCACGATTGGGAAATGAAGGCAACCTCAAAACAAGGAGGTGCAACCATTACCACTGAAGATGGGAAATTAACAGGCATTTCAAAACTTCAGGTAAGTATTCCAGCTGAAAGCCTGGAAAGTGGAAAGGGCGGAATGGACAAAAATGCTTACAAAGCACTTAATACCAATAAACATAAAAACATCGAATTTAAGTTAGACGAGGTTAAGAAGATTGAAGCCAACGGCAGCAACTCTTACAAAGTAAATGGCCTTGCAACTTTAAAAATTTCGGGAGTTTCTAAACAAGTACCGGTAGAATTCACTGCTAAGCTTAACGGAAACAAATTGGAAATAAACGGCGAAGAAAGCCTTAATATGACCAATTACAAAATTGACCCTCCTACTGCTATGTTTGGAACAATTACCACCGGCGAGGAAGTAACTATTAAATTCAAATCTACATTTTCTAAATAACTATTCAATTTTAAAAATTATCACAATGAAAAATTCAATCAAATACTTCGGCTTAATTGCATTCGTTCTTTTTGGCTTGCAAATGCAGGCACAGGACAGAGACCTGGATAACTATAGAGCTCCAGATAAAAGAGGAATCAACGTTTTTGAGGCTCCTAAAGATACCATCACAGATTTTGATGGTGTAAAAGTAAGAGTTGGTGGAGCATCTACCATCCAGTTCCAGGCACTTGATCACGAATCTTCAGGACAATGGTCTAATGAAGATGGCAGTGTAGGAAGATTACCAGAAATAGGCGCAAACTTTAACCTCCCTACTGCTAACCTTGACCTTGATGTTGCACTTTACGATGGAGTTAGAATGCACCTTAGAACATACCTATCTTCTCGTAACCACACAGAACCATACGTGAAAGACGGGTATATCCAAATTGACAAACTGGAGTTTGTACGTCCAGGCTTTATGGAAGACCTAATGAACAAAGTGACTATTAAAATTGGTCATATGGAGAACAACTATGGTGATGCTCACTTTAGAAGAACCGATAACGCACAAGCTATTTACAACCCATTTGTAGGTAACCTTATTATGGATGCTTTCACTACCGAAGTTGGTGCTGAAGTTTACTACCGAAGCAATGGATTTATTGGAATGGTTGGAGCTACCAACGGTAAATTAAATCAATCTGTTGTGAATCCCGATGCTAATGGAGTATCATGGTTAGCTAAATTAGGATACGACAACCAGCAATTTGTTGGTGCAGATGATCTAAGATTTAGATTAACAGGTTCTGTATACCACACTAACCGTGTAGCAAGCTCTTACCTTTATGGTGCAGACCGTGCAGGATCTAGATACTACGATGTTATGGGAGAAGGTTTTGCCTCTGGTAGATACAACCCTCGCTATGGAAATGAAATTACTGCCTTTATGGTAAACCCATTCTTAAAGTATGGCGGACTTGAATTCTTCGGAACTTTTGAAAGATCTAGCGGAAAACAACTTTCTCAAACTGAAGACCGTAGTTTCACTCAACTTGCAGGAGAGCTTATCTACAGATTTGGACAGAACGAGAACTTCTACGTAGCTGGACGTTATAACACTGTAAATGGTGACCACGCAAGCGGTGATGAAATTGACATCAATAGAGTTCAAGCCTCTGCAGGATGGTTTATGACTAAAAACATTCTTGCTAAGGTTGAATATGTAAACCAACAGTATGATGGTTACAATACAAGTTCACCTTTACACGGAGGACAATTCAACGGACTTATGCTAGAAGCAGCGATTAGTTTTTAAGTTGAATGTTGAGCCCCGGTTGCTTTCTCACACGAGATTCACCGGGGCTTTTTATCTCCTGTTGCCAACCATTTCTTAACCAGAATTCAATTACTTATCTTTATAGAAATGCCCTAAATTAAACCAGGATGAAAACTTATATTCCTTTACTTTTTATATTATTTTTTACTATTACGGGAGTAGCGCAAACCGGTTTGGAAACCAGAAAAATTGATATTCTTCCAGATAGTCACTTAAGCATTAAAGGCACAACCAATATCAACGATTTTGAATGTGATTTTAATACCCTTAGGTTTAAAAATGAAACTTTTAAAGTGCATTATACAGAGAATGGTGAAATTCTTCATTTTAAGAATAGTGTTTTACCCCTGGAAAATGTGAATTTTGATTGTGGCAACCGAAAAATAAATAAAGACTTTCACGAGCTTCTAAAATCTAAAGAACATCCTGAAATCCTCCTGAAACTAAAGAAAATAGATATGAGCGAGGAAGGAAATTCTATAGTAACCATAGGCTTTACCATTGCAGGAGTTAATAAAGATTATAAGTTTCCGGTAGAGATTACAAGAGATAAACAACTATGTTTTGATGGGAAATTGAAGCTTAATATTAAAGATTTTAACCTGGAAGCACCCAGTAAAATCTTTGGGCTAATCGTCCTGGATGAAATAATAGAAATTAATTTCAATCTAAACCTTAAAACCTAAAATGCTGAACCATCTAAAAATTTTATCAGCTCAAGATGCGGTTGCCAAAGTAAAATCTGGTGACCGCATTTTTATTCAGGGTGCCGCAATGACGCCGGTAACCCTAATTGATGCATTATGCGATCGTATAATGAATTGACCGATGTTGAAATAATACAAATTCATACCGAGGGAAAAGCAAAATACACCGAAGAACCTTACGCCGGTTCTTTTAGCATAAACACGTGTTTTGTTGCCGGCAACGTTAGAAATGCGGTCAATTCTAATAAAGGAACCTATATCCCCATATTTCTAAGTGAAATTCATAACCTTTTCCGCAGGGATATCTTGCCTTTAGATGTTGCTTTTATACAGGTTTCCCCACCCGATAAACACGGATATTGTTCGCTGGGAGTTTCAGTAGATATCACCTTACCCGCTATTCAAAAGGCTAAGAAAGTAATTGCGCAAATAAACCCAAATGTACCAAGAACCCACGGGGACGGAATTATTCACAGCAGCCAGATTGATGCTGCCATAGAAGTGAATCAACCTATTTTTGCTACCAGTGTTACTGCTCCTACCGGAATTGAAAAACAAATTGGTAAACATGTAGCCGAACTAATTGATGATGGCGCTACCCTCCAAATGGGAATTGGTGGTATTCCCAATGTAGTTTTAAATAATCTTCAAAACCACAAAAACCTGGGAATCCATACTGAAATGTTTTCTGACGGAATTTTGCCATTGGTAAAATCGGGAGTAATTACCGGGGCAAATAAGGAAATAAAAACCGGAAAACTGGTGACCTGTTTTGCCATAGGTTCACCTGATTTATACGATTTTATTGATGATAATCCTATTGTGCATTTTAAAGAAGCGGCTTATACCAACGATACGGCTATAATTAGACAAAACCCTAAAGTAACCGCTATAAATTCGGCTATAGAAATAGATCTTACCGGCCAGGTTTGTGCCGATACTATTGGGAAATATCAATTCTCTGGCGTTGGCGGGCAAATGGATTTTATAAGAGGAGCAGCACTTTCTGAAGGTGGAAAACCTATTATTGCAATGCCATCTATCACCAAAAACGGTATTTCCAAGATTGTACCTTTTCTAAAAGAAGGCGCCGGCGTAACCACAACCCGGGCACACGTGCATTATATTGCTACAGAATATGGCGTTGTAAATCTCTATGGAAAAAACCTGAAACAAAGAGCTAAAGAACTTATTTCTATAGCGCATCCAGACCATAGGGAGCAATTAGAGAAAGAATCACATAATCAATTTAGATAGAAGCACTTAAAATATTTTTAAAGCCTGGAGAAATTCAATTTTTCCAGGCTTTTTTAATTCAATTATGATTATGCTCATAAGATTCCAGCAGCTTCAACCTTAATTTTACCTCACATTTAAAATTAAAAACTATGAAACTTTACAAAACTTTGCTGGCCGATTTTGAAGAAATGAGTATGGGATATTCAGCAATTGGTATTATCGCATCCAGCTGTTTAGGATCTGTGGCTGCAATGCTAATTTTAATGAACGGACATACATTTATAGATATGCTTCAGCTTTTTATTGTAGTTATAGTTTGTATGGGCTTCAATACCGTGATTTTAGCGCAGTTTAAATCTAAAATTGTATTTAATGCACTTTTGCTTAGCCTTGCAATATCCTCTATCTTTATCCTTATAAATATATTCTAGCACCACTGTATGAAAAATGATATTAAAACCCGGGAAGATGTTTTTTTACTGGTTTCCGGATTTTATAAAAAAGTAAGGCAAAATCCTGAAATTGGTCATTTTTTCAATGAGGTAATAAAAGACTGGGATGCCCATTTCGAGAAATTAACCGATTTCTGGGAAAGCAATCTCTTTTTTAAAGCAACCTACAAGGGCAATCCTCAAAAGGTTCACGTAAAAGTAGACCAGGAAAACAACCAGGAGATTTCCAATTACCATTTTGGGATTTGGCTAAACTTATGGTTTGAAACTATAGACGAATTGTACGAAGGTGAACTCGCCAACCGGGCAAAAAATAACGCCAGGAAGATGTCTTCACATTTATATTTAAAGATGTTTCAGGCTAGAAAATAGGTTATATAAAAACTGTCTAAAAAAGGTTTTAAACCGCCATTCTTCCGAAACGTCGGGATAAAGACTGAAGTCAAATCAGCTTGACGAAAATAGAACTTTCCAGGTTCCAATTTTAGAAATCTGGACATAAAAAAAGCCCTAAAAGCTAATATCTTTAGGGCTTTTAAAATATATTTTGATTTATAGAAAATCTACTTTCCCGGAATCTAAATTATAATAAGCCGGTACGATTTTAACTTTTCCACTGTCTGCTGCATCTTTAATGATGGTAGAACGTGTTTTAAGCTCTTCAGCAGTTAGCTGTGCATTTTTCTTCACAACATCATTAACAGGAGCGTCTTTGCCTGAAGCAGCTATTGCAGGTGCAATGTGAGAAACAAGATGGTTTAAGTTATAACCATTATCACCTCCGTTCATAGCAGCAGTAACAGCACCACAACTTTCGTGGCCCATTACCACAATAATTTCGGTTCCAAGGTTCGCAACCGCGTATTCCATACTGGCAATTGAGCTACTATTAGCAATATTTCCTGCTACACGTACGGTAAATAATTCACCCAGGCCGGTATCAAAAGCAAGCTCAGGTACTACCCGGCTATCCGCACAACTTAGAACAATTGCATAAGGTTCCTGGCCTTTGGCTAATTCTTCCCTGCGAGATTTATCCTGTAATTTTCCCTCTTTTTTATCGGCGGTAAAACGTTGATTACCATCTTTCAGTCTATTTAATACTTCGTCTTTAGTCATAATTTCTATTTAGAATTAATTTTTTATAAAAAAGAAGACTGGCTGAAAAAATAAAAACATCATTCTGTCCCGAATCGTCGGGAATTTTCAGAATCTAAGTTGTATTATCAAAACCTGTTAAAATCCCGAAGCAAATTCGGGATAAAGACTGAAACAAGTTCAGCTTTACTGTAATTAATCTTTTCAGATATCCTCTTTAAATTGAAGTATAAACATAAGGTTTTCTGTTATCTTTAGCAAGATCACAGCGGGCTAAGGGCCTAACTTTAATAGCCTAACGCTAAACTTTAACCAAATTTTAGAAATTTAGCCGTGAAGAATAAGCACCGGAAGGTTTTGTTTCCTGGTTTCGGTAGCCGAAAGCCTATTTAAAAGCTTTTCTGTAATATGAAGCTGGCGCGCAAAAAACACTATAATATTGGCCTTTACATTGGCTTCTGGCCAGAACTTCCCGAAGAAATCTGATTCTTCTTTGAGCGTTTTTCGGTTAAGTTTATAATTGGGCAGTTTAAAATCTTCTATTTGTCCTTCAGAATTATTCAGATTAAATTCCCATACATCCAGGCTTACATTAGGAGAAACGGGCAACTTTTGCAATAATTGTAAAGCTTCAGTATGAACAGGAAATCGTAAATCTATAGGAAGATAAAGGCTTTCCCATTGTTTAAATTCACAATTAGGCACTACCAATACAGGGCATTTTACCTTTTTTACCACATTACACGTATTCCCACCTAAACCCTGGAAATTAGAAGTATTTTTTCCAGATGCACCCATCACAATTAGGTCTATCCTTTTTTCGGTCACTGCCTTTCGGGTTGCATTTATAAGGTTATCGGCAAAAGGAAGTGTATAAAATGAATGGCCAGTGGCAGCAGGCTCTTTTTTAAGCCTGGCAACAAAGTCTACAAGCGCCTCATCTATTTTTAATGCCACGCCGGTAGAAGAGGCATGAAGCACATAAAATTTAGATGAGCCCGAATTTGAATTTAGGGCATAGCGTGCAGCATTATAAGCCTGGGGAGAAAAATCTGTAAGTATTAAAATATTCATAGGCTTGACCTTTCAGCACTAATTTTGGCCAAAAATAGCGTGAAAGATCAATCCTAAATATGATTCCGGTCAGTTCTATAAAAATTAACTAATTGCTTCTAACTTTTCTGCATTTAAAAGTTTCACATTTCTGCCTTCAATTTCTATAAGTCCTTCTTTTTTAAAATCGGAAAGGGTTCTAATTAATGTTTCTGAAGCTATACCCGCAACCCCAGCAAGATCTGCCCGGGAAATTCTAATACTATGAAGCGGGTTTTTCTTTATTTTATGAGCAAAAAGTAAAATGGTTCTGGCGGTTTTTCTTCTCACTGAAGCATAGGCAATTTCCATGAGTTGCTCTTTTACCCCCATAAGATGATCGCCCATTTCCTGCAGCAATTCCATACTAATATTGCTATTGCTCTTAAGAATTTCCCTTAATTCATCTTTAGAAACCACGTAAAGTACACTGTCTTCTAAAGCCGTGGCATATTCACCATAAGCCGAATTCTTATTAAAGCTAAGATTTCCGAAGAAATCTCCTTCTTTGTAAAGTTCGGTAATCATTTCCTTACCGCGGCTATCATATTTGTGCGCTTTTACAACCCCGCGTTCTACCATATAAAAATGCAGGGAAGATTTCCCTTCTTCATAGATATTTTCACCGGCCTTAAAACTAATTTGTTCGCGGTTTCTCATCATTTCGCGAAAAACGGAAAGATTTTGAACGGTTTCTCCATTATCATTATCCCTTTTCTGAGCTTGCAAAATCTCTACTTTTGCCAGCCTGCTTTCTATAGCGCTCAAAAGGTCTTCTTCTTCAAAAGGTTTGGTTAGATAATCGTCTGCACCAAGGTCCATTCCTCTTCTTACATCTTTATGTTCGGTTTTTGCCGAAAGGAAAATAAAAGGAATGCCTTTGGTTTCTGAATCTTCTGAAAGGCGCGTAAGTACATCGTAACCATCCAGTTCTGGCATCATGATATCACACACTATTATATCAGGAATTTCTTCTTTTGCTTTATCTACACCTTTCTTCCCGTCTGGTGCGGTTACTACTTCATAATTTGAGAGCTCCAGCAATTCTGCGGTATTCTCTCTAACGGTTACATCGTCTTCAATTAAAAGTATTTTTTTCATCTTAAATTATTTTCAATGTCCGCTCAAGTAACATAAGCGGTTATCTATTTTGGTTAGGTAATGTTACGGTAAATTTAGTGCCTTTATTTTCTATGCTTTCAAATTTAATATTGCCTCCCATATTTTCAAGATGAACTTTAACAATATTAAGCCCTATGCCGGTGCCCTGGTTCAGTAAAGCATTTTCGGCCCTAAAATAACGTGTAAAAATATGCTTTTGGTCTTTCTCCGGAATTCCCATTCCTTCATCTTCCACCTCAAAGATAATTTTTTCTTCAGTAGGAAATATTCTGAAATAGATAGTGGAATCTTCGGGAGAGTATTTAATAGAATTTCCAATTAAATTTGAAAGAATAAGCTCCAGAATTTTTTCATCCTGGTATAGGGTAATATCTCCCATTTCACTATCATATTCTATCTCCTGCCCGTATTTTAAAGTTACATTGGCATTGTAAATTACCTCGTTAATAAGTTTGTTTAGGCTAAAAGCGGTGTATTTATAATTCACGTTCCCCGATTCCAGACGTTCTAACGAAAGGAAATCATTTAAAATATTATTTAAATAATGCACCTTATTTTTTATGGTAGTAAGGTGCTTTGTTCTTTTTTCCTGCTGTTCGGTTTGTGTATATTTTTCGGCCAAAGTAGCCGAAGTAAGAATTCCGCTTAATGGAGTTTTAAATTCGTGACTCACCAGGGAAAGAAATTTTGTTTTTAGCTCATTGAGCTCTTTTTCCTGTTTTAGAGCAAGTTTAATACGTTTTTCGGCTTCTTTTCGTTTGGTGATTTCCTTTTCAAGGTCATCTACCGTATTTCTAAGTTCCTGGGTGCGAATTTTAATTTTATCTTCCAGCTCGGCATTAAGTTCTCTAATGCGCTGCTGATTTTCTTTTCTAATGGTAATATCTACAATTAAAGACATTACAAAACGTTCCCCATCTACCTGAAACGGATTTAATCCTGCTTCTACCGGAAATTGTGTTCCATCTTTTTTTACGCCGAACAAATCCCTGCCATGACCCATTTGTCTTTTCTCACTATCTTTCATAAACCTGTCAAAATGCTGATGGTGATTAGATTTATAGCGTACAGGAATTAAAATATTGAGATGTTCACCTAAAAGCTCCTCCTTGTCGTAACCAAACATAATTAAGGCCGCCTGATTGGCGGTAACTATTGTTTGCTGGCTGTTTACCACGATAACGCCTTCTGAAGCCGCCTCGAATAATGTATTGAATATTTGTTCGTTTTCTCTAAAAAATTCTAAAGCC
Organism: uncultured Salegentibacter sp.; assembly: GCF_963972535.1. NCBI lineage: Bacteria > Pseudomonadati > Bacteroidota > Flavobacteriia > Flavobacteriales > Flavobacteriaceae > Salegentibacter > uncultured Salegentibacter sp. Next base: position 14,313 of record NZ_CAXAVR010000032.1, on the reverse strand, counting down.
ACAATTTATAGGTTAGGTATTTAAGGAAACTAAATTACAAAGTGTTTAATGATTTATTAAGCAAACAGAGTTTTTATTTTAGAATACCAGAAAGAATAAAATCGGTTTTTGAATAAGGTTATCAATACTTTTTATCTTTGTTTTGCCAAAAACTTTTAATGCACTGGAGATTCCTATTATTATTTCTACTTCTACCCTTTTTGGGGCAGGCGCAACTGGTTAATATTGAAACCAAACGCCTTCAAACCGATTCTACCCGATTTGTATTAAATGCCGATTTTGCTTTTAACCATTCCAACAACGACGGGGTATCGGTAAACCAGATAAACGGAACGCTAACTACCCAGTTAAAATCAAAAGATTTAAAAAAAACCTATCTCTTTTTAGGAAATTACCGTTTAATAGATGCTGATGAAGGAAATTTGCAAAATTCCTGGTTTCTACATACCCGTTTTAACTATAAATTTAATCAACTCTTAAGGTTTGAAGCTTTTCTGCAAGGCCAATACAATCAACTGCTGGTGGTTGAACAAAGAAATCTTGTAGGTGCAGGTTTAAGACTAAAATGGATGAACCGCGAGAATTTCTCAGGTTATCTTGGCAATAGCTATATGTATGAGGTTGAATATAGCGACAGGGCCGGGACAACAGAATACAAGCATAGAAACAGCACTTATCTTTCTGTTTCCTATTTATCGAAATCAAAAAATTTCTCGGTCACCAATACGGTTTACTACCAGCCGCTTTATAAAAACCTTAAAGATTACAGGCTCTTAGAACAATTTAGACTGGACATCCCGCTGGCAGAATGGTTTAAAGTTTTTACTATTTACGATTATTACTTTGACAGTAAAACTCCTTTAAATACCCGGGAATACACCTCGCAATTACAAATTGGTGTTGGGTTTAGTTTTTAGGGATAAAAAAAGTTTCTATTGTGGAGATGTCTTTGGGCAAAAAGCTGAAGCTAAAATTTTTACAGGACTTTAAAAACAAAAAAACCGAACTCTTTTCAGAATTCGGTTAATTTTGTTGGCCTACTAGGGCTCGAACCTAGACTCTTCTGGACCAAAACCAGACGTGTTGCCAGTTACACCATAGGCCATTGCTGTAATGCGGATGCAAATTTAAAACAAACTTTCTATTGCGCAAACTTTTTCTGCAAAAAATAAACCTATTTTTTTCGAGTTCAATTTAAACTGAAATATCTATAAATATAAAAATCCCAAAACAGCTTTATTTTCAGTCATTTCAGAAAATATTTCGTTTTAAAATGCGTTAGTAAGCTGCCCTGGAGTAAAGCTTAAAACAGGTATCACCTGGAAAGTATTTGCAGACTTCGGGGCAAGCCTTAAAGCATTTAATTCCCGATTACAGAGCATTCACAATTTTATTATTAAATTCGCCACATACTACTCAACTTTACTCAATAATGACAGATTTTAGCTTCAGGAAGTGGAATAAAATACTAGGATGGCTGGTATTTGTAATTGCGCTCACCACTTATACCCTTACCTTAGAACCCACCGCAAGTTTTTGGGATGCAGGTGAATACATTGCAACCTCGGCAAATCTTGAAGTAGGCCACCCACCGGGAGCGCCTTTCTACCAGATGCTGGGAGCATTCTTTTCAACATTTGCACCAGATAATTCCCAGGTGGCGCTTATGGTGAATTTTATGTCGGCCGCAGCAAGTGCATTTGCTATTTTATTTATGTTCTGGTCTATTAGTTTATTGGTTTTAAAAGTAGCCGGACCTATAGAAAAATTAAAACCTGCCAATAAAATGGCTGTCTTAGGTAGTGCGCTGGTTGGCTCTTTAGCTTTTACTTTTACCGATAGTTTTTGGTTTAGCGCAGTAGAAGCCGAAGTTTATGCCATGGCCGCCTGCCTAATGGCGCTTATGTTTTATTTAGGTTTGTTATGGGAACGGGATATGTTTAAACCCCGCGGAAATAGATGGCTAATTCTTATTTCCCTGGTTGTGGGTTTATCTTTTGGGGTTCACTTTATGGGATTACTTACCATTCCCGCCATAGGCTTTCTATATTTCTTTAAAAATTATAAAAAGGTTACCGTAAAGAATTTTATTATCGCCAATATTGTGGTGGTCGCTGTATTGATGTTTATTTTTAAACTGCTTCTGCCCTATACGCTTACTTTCTTTGCTGCTTCAGAATTATTCTTTACCAACTCGCTGGGGCTTCCGTTTAATACAGGAACCGTAATTGCACTCTTAGTGATTGTTGCTGCTTTTTACTTCGGAATCAATTATACCCGGAAGAAAAATTATTTTCAGCTTAATACATTATTTCTTTGCATTCTTTTTATCCTAATTGGATTTTCCAGCTGGGTAATGCTTCCTATAAGATCTAATGCTCCTACGGTTATTAATGAAAACAGTCCCGATAATGCGCGGGAGTTGCTCGCTTATTACAACCGTGAACAATACGGCGAAACTCACTTATTCTACGGCCCGCAGTTTTCTGAAATGTATGCCGGTTTAGATGAAGATAATCCATATACCGATGCTAAACCAAAGTATGAAAAAGACGAAGAAGCCGGGGAGTATATTATTGTAAACGATTATAAAAATGCAAAACAAAACCTGGACGATTCGCATAAAGCAATCCTGCCCAGGATGTGGAGTACGCAGCACGCTGCTAATTATATGGATTTTACAGGCCCCTTAGATTTTACCATAAAACCGGAATACCAGGGGGAAGAAAGGCTGGTAAGTGCAGTAAACGAGTTTCAGAATCGTTTTGCCCAGGGCGAACTGGATAATAACGATTACCACAACTTCTTGAGACAGTTTGGTGATTATTTAAATATTGAGAAACCTTCTTTTGCTTCAAATATTGGTTATTTATTAGAGTACCAGATTGGCTACATGTACTGGCGATATTTTATGTGGAATTTTGTTGGAAGACAGGACGATATACAGGGAAAATATACCGATGTTCACGGTAACTGGATTAGCGGGATAGATTTTATAGACGAGATGCACGTTGGCCCACAAGACAATCTTCCTAGTGATGTAAAAAATAACAAAGCCCGAAATACCTATTATTTTCTTCCACTAATTTTAGGATTAATAGGTCTTGTTTTTCAATTTAAACGAGATAAAAATAATTTTTGGGTCTTGCTGGTGTTTTTCCTTTTTACAGGAATTGCACTAAAAATTTACTTAAATGAAAGACCCTTTGAACCCCGGGAACGCGATTATGCTTTAGTTGGTTCGTTTTACGTTTTTGCCATCTGGATTGGCTTTGGAGCCTACGCCCTCTTTGATTGGGCTAAAAAATTCCTGAAACCAAAATTGGCTGCACCAATTGTAATTGCAGCATCAATTTTAGCGGTTCCTGTACTTTTGGCTTCAGAAAACTGGGACGATCACGATCGTAGCGGTAGGGATTCTACACTTACTATGGCCAAAATGTACCTGGATTCTGTAGATGAAAATGGTATTATTTTCACCATTGGAGATAACGATACTTTTGCGCTCTGGTATGTGCAGCAAATTGAACGCTACCGTACCGATGTGAGAGTGGTAAACACAAGCCTTTTTGCCACCGACTGGTATATAGACCAAATGAAGCGTAAGGCTTTTGAAAGTGATCCTATTCCATCACAATTTGAAAATGAGGATTACAATGGAGTTAACGATGTGGTTTTTGCTAAAGAAGTTACCCGCGATACCATTCCTATTAAAACCTGGCTGAATTATATTCAAAACGATGATCCAAGAACAAAAGCCGAATTACAAAGCGGCCAAACAATAAACACCTTCCCTACTCGAAATATAAGTGTTCCTGTAGATAAACAAGCTGTTTTAGAAAACGGAATCGTAGAAGAACGCTTTGCAGATCAAATTGTAGATGAAATTGTAATTAATATAGAGTCGCAGGCTATTTACAAGAATACATTATTAATGCTGGATATTATTGCCAACAATAATTGGGAAAGACCAATTTATTTTTCCGGCGGAAGCTTTAGTGATGAAGATTATCTTTGGATGAAAGAATACCTGCAACTTGAAGGTGTAGCTTATAAACTTGTTCCTATTAAAACACCAATAGACCAAAGAAACCCATACGATATGGGACGTATCAACACCGATAAGATGTACGATATTGTAATGAACTGGGATTGGGGTAATATGGGATCAGACGATATTTATCACGATACTGAAACGCGCCGAAATTCCATTACCTACAGAAGTAATCTTGCCAGGTTGGTAGAAAATCTGCTAAACGAACAAGACACTACACGGGCTAAAAAAGTGCTTGACCTTGCAATGGAACATATGCCGATAGAACATTTTCAATATTATGCGCTTTTAGAACCTTATGTTAGCGGCTATTATGAAGTTGGCGAACCCGAAAAGGCAAGGGAAATTTGGGAGAAAATTGCTAAAAACTACCAGGAAAATCTTGAATATTACAGCAGCTGGGATATAGACAGGCAGTATAGAAATTTCAACGAAATTGTATCTGATATTGAGCGTTACCGCGCGCTGGTAGACTTACTCGTAGTTCACCAGGATGAGGAAATCCTGGAAGAAAAAGCCGATGAATTTAATGAACATCTGGAAATGTTTCGTCATTTTTATGGTGAGGAAGAGGAAATAGATCCGCAAGATCCAAAGGAAAGTACCATTGAGGAAGGTTTAAATCCTGAATTGAACCAGGGTAATTCGCTTAGAATAGATTCTGCGGTAGAAGAATAAAAAAATTAAAAGTATTCCTGTAAGATTTTTAGAAGCTTGCGGGAATACTTTTATTTAAATACGGAGTGGCAGAAAGTAGATTTCATTTCGCAACCCGATTCAACTTTTCTCTGAACCACTTTTCTAATATGACCCCGTTTTTTATAAAATATCCTTCAATTTTAAGGAAACTCTATCCCAACCGAATTACCCAAATTCAGGATAAAAAAAGTATTTATCTCACGTTTGATGATGGCCCTATTCCCGAAATTACGCCCTGGGTTTTAGAGCAATTAAAGCAGTATAATGCAAAAGCAACATTCTTTTGTATTGGCGATAACATTAGGAAAAATCCTGAAATCTTTCAGCAATTATTAAAAGAAGAACACAGCATTGGCAACCATACTTTTAATCATTTAAACGGCTGGAAAAGCAAAACCGAGGTCTATGTGGAGAACGTAATTAAGACCGAGGAAATACTTTTAGAAAACAGAAGACAGAAGAGAGAATATAGAGAAGAGAAAGGAGAGAATAATAACCCGAAACCCGCAACTTCAGCACAAAAACTCTTTCGCCCTCCTTACGGTAAGATCAAAAATTCTCAGGCTAAAGAACTTGTAAAACTGAATTATAAAATAGTGATGTGGGATGTTTTAAGTGGAGATTTTGAAAACAGGATTTCTAAAGAAAAATGCTTTAAAAATGTGATAAATAATGCTTCAGGTGGAAGTACTATTGTTTTTCACGACAGCCAAAAAGCTTTTAGAAATTTAGAATATACACTACCTAAAGTTTTGGAATATTATGCTGAAAAAGGCTTCAGTTTTAAAGCGCTTTAAATATATTCCTTAAGAATACCTACCAGCGTTGCAGCGTCCTGTTCCCCGGTTTGCCGCCATTTCATCTCACCAGATTTATAGATCATTAAGGTTGGCAAAGCTTTCACCCTAAGTGCTTCGGCAAGTTGAGCATTTTTATCTACATCAATTTTTATCACTTTTGCCTTATTGCCCATAGAAGCGGCAACTTCCCGTAAAACAGGACTCATAGCCTTTGAATCTTCATTCCATTCGGTATAGAAATCTAACAAGACCGGAATATTGAGATCTATTAACTCTCCAAATTTTGACATGTAGTTTTTCTTTTAATTAGACTCACTAAGTGAGATTCAAAATGGGAAACGCACTTCATACTTTTTTTCGGAGCAAATACTAATTCAAATATAGCAAATTCTCCAGATTATGCAGGTTTTGAGCCTTTTTTGAGTTCAATTACACTTATTTCTGGCCAAATTCCCACGCGCCCGGGAAAAGCCAAATAGCCAAATCCGCGGTTTACGTTAATATAACGGCCAAATTCTTCATATATTCCTGCCCAGTTTTGGTAACGATATTGCACCGGGCTCCATCTAAACCAGCCAGGTATTTCAATACCAAACTGCATTCCGTGGGTGTGACCACTAAGCGTTAAATGGTAATGTTTAGGATCTTTCTTTATCTTTTCCTGCCAGTAAGAAGGATCGTGACTCAATAAAACTTTGAAATCTTTCTCGCTTAGTCCTTCCCCGGCCCTATCTAGATCTCCTTCTTTTTTAAATCCGCCGGCACCCCAGTTTTCTACACCTATTAAAGCGATTTTTTCACCGTTTCTCTCAATAATTTTATGCTCATTCAGCAAAAGTTGCCAACCCATTTTGGCGTGGGTTTCCTTCAAAGTATCCAGGTTTTGTTTCTTTTCTTCAGAAGAATTCCAGTTTTTATAATCTCCATAATCGTGATTTCCCAGGATAGAGTAAACCCCATCTTTCGCCTTTATTTGACTGAACATTTCTTTCCAGGGCTCCATTTCTGAAGCTTCGTTATTAACAAGATCCCCGGTAAAAACCACCATATCACTTTCCTGCTCGTTGAGTAAGTCTACGCCGTATTTAATTTTCTTTTCATTATCAAAACTACCACTGTGAACATCGCTAATTTGACTTAAACGGTAACCATCAAAAGCGTCAGGTAGATCTTCAAAGTATAATGTATAACGCAAAACTCTAAAATTATATTTTCCCTGGTACATTCCATATAAAACCGATGCCAAAGGAATGGCAGCAAGTCCCATAGCTAACTGACTCAAAAATTTTCTACGTGAAGGGAGCGCAAAATTTCCTTTAGAAGAAGATAATTTTTCATATCCTGCGATACCCATTCTGTAAATATCTTCCCCAAACATAATTAGGGTGAGAATAAGTTTAAAAAGTAATACCGAAAGTAGAAACCCAAAGGCATAACCCCGCGCCCCGGTGAGGACACTACCTTCTACAGGGCTAAGCCATTGGTATAGGAAATTACCCAAAACCGCAGCGGTAATAACAAAATATAAAATTATCACCCAGTAATTACGGGTAAGTGTTTTTAAAGCCTGGTAGGCATAAATCTCTATTAAAAGGAAGAAAACTATAAATATAATCCAGCGCATGAGTACTCTTAAATTTTTGCGAATATACTTTTAATCATTACTTTATAAATTTCGTTTGGGTTTATTTTAACGCCTGTTTTAGCTATAATAACCCGACAAATTTTAATCCTAAATAGTGCCATAAATGTCATACAGCATAAAATTTGACTATATCATAATTGCAAAATAATAGTTAGCAGGTTACCTCAAGTTTTTAAGACCCACTAAAGCCAGTATGATAATATCTTTGTAGTTTTGGGATATTTAGAAAAACAATATTCCAAAATATATGTCTGCTCAAAAACGCTTATTCTTACTGGACGCTTACGCGCTTATTTTCCGTGGTTATTACGCTTTTATAAAAAACCCCAGAATAAATTCTAAAGGCTTTGATACCTCTGCAATTATGGGCTTTATGAACTCCCTATTTGATGTTATTAGACGGGAAAAGCCAGATCATCTTGCAGTTTGTTTTGACAAAGAAGGCAGCCAGGTTAGAACCGAAATGTTTGCTGAATATAAAGCGAACCGTGATGCTACTCCAGAACCAATAAAAGAGGCTATTCCAATTATACAGGATATTTTAAATGCCATGCACATCCCGGTGGTAGTGCTTCCCGGTTGTGAAGCCGATGATATTATTGGCACCCTCGCCCTACAAGCTGAAAAAGAAAACTACCAGGTTTTTATGGTAACTCCAGATAAGGATTTTGCTCAATTGGTGAGCGAAAATATTTTTATGTATCGTCCCGCAAGAATGGGTAATGGCATAGAAATTTGGGGAATTCCCGAAGTACAGAAGAAATTTGGAGTTGAGCGTCCCGAACAGGTAATAGATTTCCTTGGAATGATGGGTGACGCGGTAGATAATATACCCGGACTTCCCGGAGTTGGTGAAAAAACCGCTAAAAAGTTCCTGAAGCAATTTGGAAGTATGGAAGAATTACTGGCTAATACTGACCAGTTGAAAGGTAAAATGAAAGAAAAAGTTGAAAGTCACGCCGAACAGGGAATTCTTTCTAAAAAACTTGCCGCGATTCTTACCGATTGTGATGTTAAATTTCACGCTGAAGATTATGAACTTTCGCAGCCTGATGCTGAAAAAGTGCAGGAGATCTTTGAAGAGCTTGAATTTAGAAGGTTAAGAGATCAATTTATAAAATTATTTAGCGGCGAAGAAGACCAACCACAAACCCAGGTCACTAATTCTCCTTCAGCTAAAAAAGTTTCCAAAACTGCAGGCGAAGGCCAGTTTTCTTTGTTTGGAGGTGATAATTCAGAAAAAATTGAAGCCAGTTCTGGCGGAAGAAAATCTTTAAAAGATACGGCTCACGTCTACCAAAGTTTAAAGACTGAATTGTCCAGGAAATTATTCCTTCAAAATTTAATGAAGCAAAAAAGCGTTTGCTTAGATACTGAAACCACAAGTTTAAATGCGCTGGAAGCAGAGCTGGTAGGTATCGCTTTTTCCTGGGAGCCCGGCAAAGGTTTTTACCTGCCTTTTCCCGAAGAACGAGAAAAAGCCCAGGAACTTATTGAAGAATTAAGACCATTCTTTGAAGATGAAAAAATTGAAAAAATTGGGCAAAACCTTAAATATGATATCAAGGTTTTAGCAAAATATAATATTGAAATAAAAGGTAAACTTTTCGATACTATGATCGCGCATTACCTGATCAATCCAGATATGCGCCATAATATGGATGTACTTGCCGAAACTTACCTTAATTATACGCCGCAACCTATTTCAGAATTAATAGGAAAAAAAGGAAAGAATCAAAAGTCGATGCGGGAGGTTCCGGTTGAAGAGCAAACCGAATATGGCGTAGAAGATGCCGATGTTACCCTTCAGCTTAAAAAATTCTTTGAGCAGGAATTAAAAGAAGCAGAAACCCGAAAGCTTTTTGATGAAATTGAAATTCCGCTGGTTAGAGTGCTTGCCGCAATGGAATTGGAAGGCATAAAATTAGACGAGAATTTCCTAAAATCCCTTTCTGACGCACTGGATAGTGATATTAAAGATTTGGAGCAAAGCATTTATAAAGAAGCCGGGGAAGAATTTAAAATAAGCTCCCCAAAACAATTAGGGCTTATCCTTTTTGAAAAAATGGAATTGGTTAAAAAACCCAAAAAGACCAAAACAGGCCAATATTCAACCAGCGAAGATGTGCTCTCAGTTTTAGTTAAAGAACATAAGATCGTAGAGGATGTTTTAATGTATCGTGCGCTGGTAAAACTCCAAAATACCTATGTAGATTCTTTACCAAACCAGGTACAGAAAGCTACCGGCAGAATTCATACCGATTATGTGCAAACTATTGCAGCTACGGGAAGATTGAGCTCCAACAATCCTAACCTTCAAAATATACCGATAAGAACCGAGCGTGGTCGCCAGGTGAGAAAAGCTTTTGTTCCGCGAGACGAAAATCATATTCTACTTGCTGCCGATTATTCTCAAATTGAATTGCGGATTATCGCGGCGCTTAGCGAAGAAGATAATATGATCAAAGCCTTCAAAGAAGGCAAAGATATTCACGCTTCTACCGCCGCCCAGGTTTTTAACGTAAATATAGATGAAGTAACCCGTGAGCAAAGAAGCAACGCTAAAACTGTGAATTTTGGAATTATTTATGGCGTTTCAGCCTTCGGTTTAAGCAATCAAACCAATTTATCACGTGCCGAATCAAAAGAACTTATTGACACCTATTATAAAACCTATCCCAAACTTACCGGATACATTGCAGACCAGGTAGCTTTTGCCAGGGAAAACGGTTATGTGCAAACCATTTTAGGAAGGAGACGATATTTAAAAGATATTAATTCACAAAATGCGGTAGTGAGAGGTGCAGCCGAAAGAAATGCGGTAAATGCACCAATACAGGGAAGCGCAGCAGATATTATAAAACTGGCAATGATTAATATTTACCGAAAACTTACAGAAGGAAAATTTAAAACGAAGATGTTACTCCAGGTACATGATGAATTGGTTTTTGATGCCCATAAAGATGAAATTGAAGAAGTAAAGAAAATGATTCAGTTTGAAATGGAGAACGCTTACAAACTGGAAGTTCCTTTAGACGTAGAATTAGGAGAAGGCAATAACTGGCTGGAAGCGCATTAGAAATTTCTCAGTCATTGCGATGTAGACACGACTGAAGCAATCTTTAGGAAAACAAAAAACCTCGCAACCAAAGCTGCGAGGTTTTTCTATCTAACACTAAAATTTATTGGTTAGGTTCCTAATTCACTCTAGTGTATTCTAAAGATAATACGTCTACATTCTCAGCATCGGTCCCATCTGGGCTACCGTTTAAATATTGTTGAGATTCTAATTTGTTTACTTCAAATGCAAAGGTATTTGTGGTTCTTTCTAATATACGTTTATGAGTATAGGTTTCTCCATTAATAGTCATGGTAATCACTAACCTTTCCTGGTCGTTTTCATTTTCAACATCCCAAAGCCCGGTATCTGTTCTACCAGAAAGACATTCAAAATCATTATTATTTACCCCGGCTCTAAAATCAAGCCTAGAGTTTGTAGTGGTCATATCCCCACCGGCATAAAATATAACCCCCATATCCTGGAAACAATCGGTTTCCAACAAAATATTAGAATTATATACATCATCATTGTTAAGATCTACAGCGGTATCTGTATTCATTGCAGAAAGTTTCCATTCTCCTTCAAGATCTTCAGGAGCAATAGTTGCCATTGCATTAGTTGCGGTAATTTCAGTTTCGGCTACGTGATCTTGGTTTGGCTCACAAGAAGCTAAAACAAGCACCAACCCGAACACTGCGTAAAGGTTTCTAAACATAAATAGGTTTTTCATAGCAAATAAATTTGGGGCTACAAATATATGGTGCATTAGAAGATATTTATGACTTTATTAACACAAATATTACCGTTTAACGTTCATTATGTGCTTTTTACCGATTCAGATTAGATGAATAATGTAGGATTAAAGCTATAATGGCCTTAGAGCTTCAAAAACTTTATAAAAAAGTGCAATCTTAAAATTCTGAAGTACAGCTATCTTCCTCAAAACAAATTAATTAATTTCGGATTTGCTATATGAATTTATAATTGTACATTTGCACCCCGATTTCCCGACATGAATTATGCTGGGAATGGGAATGGAATGTTTAATAATAAGTAAATTTAATTAGTGTGGACACATTAAGCTACAAAACAGTATCAGCCAACAAGGCTACCGTGACCAAAGATTGGGTACACGTAGATGCTGAAGGACAGACGTTGGGCCGCCTATCATCTAAAGTAGCCAAGCTACTAAGAGGTAAGCACAAACCTAACTTCACCCCGCACGTTGATTGTGGTGATAACGTAATTGTTACCAACGCAGAAAAGATCAACTTAACCGGTAAGAAATGGGATTCGAAAGAATACATTCGTCATACTGGCTATCCGGGTGGACAAAAAAGTCTAACAGCCGCTGAATTATTCGAGAAAAATCCAGAGAGAATTATCGAAAAATCAGTAAAAGGAATGTTACCAAAGAACAAACTTGGAGCAGACCTATTTAGAAATTTAAAGGTTTACGCAGGAACAGATCACGATCATACTGCACAAAAACCTAAAACTATTAACTTAAACGATCTTAAGTAATGGAGGTTATTCACAAAATTGGCCGTAGAAAAACGGCGGTTGCGCGTGTTTACGTTTCTGAAGGAAGCGGGAAATTTAGCGTGAACAAAAAAGACCTTAAAGACTACTTTACCACAGGTCCTTTACTTTACAAAGTAAACCAGGCCCTTAACCTTACCGGTAATGACGATAACTTCGACATTGTTGCTAATGTTTATGGTGGTGGGATTACAGGACAGGCAGAAGCTATTCGTCTTGCACTTGCAAGAGCAATGGTTGAACTGGATGCAGAGAACAGAGCGGTGTTAAAGCCAGAAGGTTTAATGACCAGAGACCCAAGAATGGTAGAGCGTAAGAAGTTTGGACAGAAGAAAGCTCGTAAGAAATTTCAGTTCTCTAAACGTTAATTTTTATTGGAATCTATATTCCAAAGTTCATTTAATATTAAAAAGAATTTTGTTGTTATCCCAAATGCTATTGGGAGTTAGTTTAGCATCTAAACAGGTAAGGCCGTGTTTATAATAAACAGCCACTTACGTGTTGCTATCTTCAACAGAAAGTAAACTATTACAAAAATGGCAAACAAAGTAGAAGTAAAAGAATTACTTGATGCAGGTGTACATTTTGGACACCTTACAAGAAGATGGAACCCAAATATGGCCCCATATATCTATATGGAGCGTAATGGGATTCACATCATCAACTTATATAAGAGTGCTGCTAAAATGCAGGAGGCAGGAGACGCCCTTGCAAAAATTGCAGCCAGCGGTAGAAAAATACTTTTCGTAGCTACCAAGAAACAGGCAAAAGAAATAGTAGCCGAACAAGCTGAAAAAGCAAATATGCCATACATTACCGAGCGTTGGCCCGGTGGTATGCTTACCAACTTTGTAACTATTCGTAGAGCCGTTAAGAAAATGGCCTCTATAGATAGAATGAAGAAAGATGGTACCTTTAATACACTTTCTAAAAAAGAACGTCTTCAGGTAGATCGTTTAAGAGCTAAATTAGAAAAGAACCTTGGTTCTATTTCTGATATGAGCAGACTTCCAGGAGCGCTTTTTGTAGTTGATATTACTCGTGAACACATTGCTATTAAAGAAGCTCAAAAATTAAACATTCCAATTTTCGCTATGGTAGATACAAACTCAGATCCTCGTGAGGTTGAGTACGTAATTCCATCTAATGACGATGCTTCAAAGTCTATCAACAAAGTGGTTTCTTATGTTGCAGATTCTATTGTAGAAGGCCTTTCTGAAAGAAAAGCTTCTAAAGATTCTAAAAAAGAGAAAGCAGAAAATGAAGAAAAAGAGCCAAAAGCACCAAAGGCTGCTGTAAAGCAACCAGAAGCTGAAGCTCCTTCTAAAGATGCCGAAGATAAAAAGGCAATGCAAGAAGCCAAGAAAGATGTAAAACTTGAGTCTAAGAAAGAAACTTTAGACAAAGCTTCATCTAACGAAGAAGAATAAAACAACATTTTATAACATCCAAAAAAGTCGTTTAGTTTCTTTCCTAACAGTTGGTCTCTAAGCGACTTTTTTAAATAAAACACAATACTATGGCTAAGATAACCGCCGCAGAAGTAAACAAATTAAGAAAATCTACCGGTGCCGGTATGATGGATTGCAAAAAGGCACTTGTTGAAGCAGATGGTGATTTTGATAAAGCTATTGAAGTACTTCGTAAAAAAGGTCAGAAAGTTGCTGCTAAAAGAGCCGATAGAGAATCAGCTGAAGGTGCTGCAATCGCTAAAGTAAACAACGATAACACTAAAGGTGTTATTATCTCTCTTAACTGTGAGACCGACTTTGTTGCTAAAAACGATGATTTCGTAAAAATGGCGAACAGCTTCGCAGATATCGCCTTAACAGTTTCTTCTAAAGAAGAATTACTAAAAGCAGATTACAACGGAATTTCAGTTGAAGATAAATTAACTGAGCAAACCGGTGTAATTGGTGAAAAAATAGAAATTGGTGCTTTTAAAACTTTAGAAGCTCCATTTGTAGGTTCTTATATTCACGCAGGGAACAAAATTGCTGTAATTACTGGTCTTTCAAAACAAACTGAAGGTGCCGAAGAAGCTGCAAAAAACGTTTCTATGCAAGCTGCCGCTATGAACCCAATCGCACTTAACGAAGAAGGTGTAGACCAGGAAACCATAGACAAAGAAGTTGAGATCGCTAAAGATACACTTCGCCAGGAAGGAAAACCTGAAGATATGCTAGATAAAATAGCAAAAGGAAAAATTCAGCGTTACTTTAAAGACAACACCTTGGTTAACCAGGCTTTTATTAAAGATGGAAAACAAAGCGTTGCAGACTACGTAAAATCTGTAGATTCAGATCTTACTGTTGTAGGTTTCGAAAGAGTTGCTTTAGGAGAGTAATTAAAATTTGTTATTTCCGCGCAGGCGGAAATCCTAATAAATCTAAAACCGCTTCACTTATCTGAAGCGGTTTTTTTAATTTTACCAAATGTCAGAAAAAGCATTCCAGTTTAAAGAATTCAAGATAGAACAAGATCGCTGCGCCATGAAAATTGGCACCGACGG